>JBDTZD010000425.1:0-4732 GCA_040005335.1 Pyrinomonadaceae bacterium
CATCTACAGTCCAGACAAACATCGGTTACGCTCATTTTTGCGCCCGACGCTATGACCGCGCGATTGAATATTTTGAGAAAGTAATTGCTTATAATGCAGATTCCAGTTTGCCATACTGGTACTTGGGGGCAAGTTTTTATCTTCTGGGACGCTTTGACGAAATGATGGCAGCTTTCGCAAAGGCTTTAGAACTTGATGGAGATTCAGAATTAGCGCAAAAAGTAATGGAAATTCACCGTGCCCAAGGCATGACGGCAGCATTCGTCGTCTGGAACAGAGAACTCGAAAAGCGCAGTCGGAAAACTTATGTTCCAGCTTACAATCTGGCACTTCTTTCAGCTTTGCTCAAAGACCGTGAAAAAACTTTCGCAAACCTCAAGAAAGCGCACGATTGGCATGACCCGTGGCTTGTCCAGGTCACGCACGATCCGGAATTCGATTTTGTCCGCGACGATCCGCGTTTTCGCGAACTTGTCGCGTTTTCAAATTAAACTGATGCTCACCACTTGACTGATCCTTCTTTGCTAGTGTCAATTTGCGTTAACTCAACGCCTTCGTCAAAAAAGAAAATGTTCATTTGGTCAAACAGAAAAGTGTGAGTGTCCGGATTAGAAACGTCCAACCCGAAATGATTGATCAATTGCTGCTGTTTGTTAAGCCATTCTTTCCAGCAATCTGCGCAGATTTCCGTGCCCACACGTTGACCAAGTTCGGTTGGAACCGGAGCGTAGCCTAGCGACGCGGTTTTTCTGTTGCAGCGAGCGCATTTAAAACTATCGTTTGAAAATAAAGCCATTTTTCTACCTCTTTAACATTAAATTGTGAATAGTAAATAGGATTTTAGCAGAATTATATTTTCGATTCATTGTTGACGGTTTATGATTCGCTGTTTTTGATTGCTTCCAATATATCGTCGTCTTTGGGGCGCATGATGCTCAGTTTTTGGACTTTGCGATGACGAATGACGCCGGTTTTATCAATTACAAAAACCGCTCGTGCCGAACGATTGGGCAGCCATGATTTAACATCAAACTGCCTGGTCACATCGCCGGTCACATCGCTTAAGAGTCTCAGCGGCAACTCGTTTTTTTCGGCAAACTGGTGATGCGATTTAATCGAATCCGTCGAAACGCCGACGACCTCAGCAGCGGTTGCCTGGTAATCCTTCCAATTATCGCGGACTGAACAGAGCTGTCTGGTACAAACCGGCGTATTATCACCCGGATAAAAGAGTAAGACTACTGTTTTACCCATCTGTTCGGAAAGTTTCCAAAGATTCCCCTCACCGTCTTTTAATGTAAAATCTGGTGCTTTATTACCAATTTGGTTTCCCACTTGTTCGTTCATTCTTTCTCCAAAACTGGCGGCTGTAAATTCGCGCCGCTGCGTTTATAAATTGCGCGTCCTTTCCAAATGACACCGCGCCCCGTTAAAACTTTGATTGCCGAATTGAGCAAAATAGTTCCGAACAAAGCCATTCCGAGCGGCGCAAAGAAAGCATAACCGAGCGGCTTACTCCATGCTTTATAAAGCACGGCAAAAACAATCGTTTGGCAAATGTAAATCAAAATTGCCGGAACCAAAAGCCAAAAGAAAAGAATCTGTTTGGTGAAAAGCCATGCGGCGAAACAAAAAAAGGCTAAAATAACTGGTAAAACGCCGAACATCGCAATTGAAACGGCACCGAAAATAATATTTAAAAGGGAAAAATTTGCGCCCGCAAAGAGATTCTTTGTAAATCCAGTCCAAATCTCCCGAAAGCCCGCATACATTCTGGTTTGCAGTAAATCCGGCGCATAATCAAGCCGAAACCGTGCCCCGCTTTGTTTGAGAAGCTCGGCGAGCCGCAAATCTTCGGCAACTTCAGTTTTAACCGATTCAAAGCCGCCTATTTTTTGCAAAGCTGTGCGACGAATGAGAAAGAAATTGCCCACTCCCATTGATGCAGAATGCTGCGGATTATTGACTCGACTCGGCGGCATTTTGAGCATCCGAAACCATGAAAAAGTCGGCAAAAAAATTGCTTCCCAAAACGAGCCGCAAGTATCGAACGGAATCAAACAGAGCGCGTCAAAACTATTTCGTTCGGCATATGAAATCGCCGATCTCAATGCCTCCGGCGCAAAAACGACATCAGCATCTGTCGAAACAACCCACTCTCCCTTTGCCTGTGCTAATGCCTGCTGCAGGACAAACGGTTTGCCAAGCCAGCGGGCAGGCAACTCTGTGCCTTCGATAACTCGCAGTTTGGAATCTCCTTTGGCAAATTCGTGCAAAATCTCGCCGGTCTTATCAATCGAGCGGTCATTGACTGCAATAATTTGAAAATTTTCGTAATTCTGTGCAAGTAATGAGCTTACGCATTTCGCCAAAATCCGTTTTTCTTCATTCCGCGCCGGAAGCAAAACCGAAACAGACGGTTCCTGTTTTTGCTCAAGAAAATCGTTAAAACACAAGGGTGAGAGCACCTTTAACTGATGCTGAGTCCATAAAATCGCTGCAAACCACAAAATGACCGTCGCCCAAATTACTGACAGATATACATAAAGAAAAATCTCAGCAAACATTGAAAAATTTTAAACTTTTTAGTTCACTTCAACAAACTATGCAAAATTGAAAATAAAAAGCCGCCTCATATCAAGGCGGCTCGTAAAAAACTAAAAGGTCAAACTGATGTTAGAAGCTGTTGCAGAATTCAAATGTCTCAACAAATTGTCGAATTGAGGGTTGAGTTTTGGAATAGCTTCTAGTTTTACCCTTTATTTATTATTGGCTCTAGTCAAGACGGTGAGCATCACTTTGCGGCGTCCAAATTTTCGTGCTTCGCCGTTATTTGGAACCCAGACGTCAATTTTGCGCCCCTTGATTGCTCCGCCCGTATCTGCTACCAGATAAGTTCCGCTCCATGCTCCAGCACTGATTTGGACTCTAGTGCCAAGCGGCAGGTGGCGCGGATCAGCCGCGATAATGCCGCGTCGGACTCCTGAACCAGTCGCTGTTCTTCCGCGTAAGGCGTAAGCAGTTGCCGAATATGTTACTGCTGACGACGAGGCGGTAAATGATTCGCTTTTTGCGGCGACTGCATTTGCCGTTTCAAGTTCGGCTCCGAGTTTTGACGAATAAACATCGTTTGAGATGACTCTCTCTCTCGTTTTTTCATCTCCATTTGGAGCATTGATTATTTCCAAGTTTCCCGAAACCATAGTGTCCATCGTTTGCGCAATTGAAACACTGCTTTCGATTTGCGGATAACAAAGAGCTAATAACGCTGATGTGCCTAAGAACACAGCAGTATTCTTCAAAGTTTTATTCATTTAATCTATCCTTTCCGTTGAACGTTTTTTCCTACAACGCAGGTGACAAACAAAAACGCGATTAACATTTTTATTCGTCTGCTTTTGGCAGTCCGAAGTGACTGCATAATTAACCAAAGCGAAATGCTGACAATTTTCGGTTTTGGCGTTGCGGAGAAGGTGAATATTTTATGGAGTTTGAAGATTTCCACAAAATACTGTTGGAGATTAACACCATTAGTAGATATCTGTCTAGTCCAAAATTTTGGATATGCCGCAATCTCCTTACTTCACAACAACTTACAATTTGCGAGTTAAAGCAAAAATTGACATTGACAATACGTAGTGGACGAACGCCAAGTAATTTCGTATAGTGCAAACGATTTAACTTGTCTTGCAAGCAATTTGTACAGAAGGAGAGCATTATACTAATGCAAACGAATCGTAGAATGGGACAAAGATTTGAAATTTCGCTTCCCGTCCGACTGGAGTGGAACGATGAAGAAAAAGGGACGCACATTTTTGAGGAAGGACGCACGGAAAACGTCAGCGAAAATGGAACACTGGTGCATTTGCCTCGTCAGTTGCCGCGCGTCGGCAGCACAGTCAAAATAGTCATTTTCGAAGCTAAAGGTGCCGAAGTGGTCAAACTGGCAGCGCGTGTTTTGAGAATCGAACGTAATCCGGCGCACCCGCTGGCTGCGTTAATGATAGATTCCACGGAAGTGTGGCGCAAAAATGTTTGGCAAAATCAGAGCTTAATCGAATCCTTTACCGACAGCGTAGAAGAATACGAAGATTGATTCGCCGATAACATTTGGTAAGGATTTTATATGAGCGAAAAACCAATAAATACTGAGATAGAACCCAGCGAGCCGCTAGAAGCGCAGGCTGTAGAGATAACTTTGTCGGCACGGACGATTGCGCGGATCGTTGTCTTGGTTTTATTAATCCTGTTTATTGTTTCCGTCGCGCAGAGACTCGTTTCCGATTTGGGCTTTTTGATTTTGATTATCGTTTTTGCAATATTTTTTGCTTATCTGATTGCCCCGCTCGTAGATTTGATTCAGCGTCCATTTGTTACTCGACATCAATCACGCTGGATGCCGCTTCCGCTCGCTATTGGAATCGTTTATCTAATATTATTCGCACTATTATACGGAGCGGTAGCATATGTTGCACCGCAGATTAGTGAGCAAATTTCGGAGTTCGCGCAGAAATTACCAACTTATTCCAATCAGCTTCGCAGCCGTTTTGAGGAAATAAACCGGCGTTATGAACGAACAGCAATTCCGCCGGCCGTCCGCGAATCAATTGAAAACGGTTTGACCAAGTTAAGTGAAAATGTTGGTGAAACAACGACTTCAATATTGAGCGTTATTCCACTTGGCGCTTTTTCGTTTTTGACGGCGCTGATTTTGATTCCGATTCTGGGATTT
>JBDTZD010000045.1:0-4731 GCA_040005335.1 Pyrinomonadaceae bacterium
CGGCGTTCACCTTTTCGGAAGCAGGCATTTTAGAGTAAGATTTGGCGGCATACAAATCTTCTTATTTGCTGTCGCTTTCGGCAAATCTTTTGGATCTCCCAAAATCAAAAACTGAGGACTTTCAATGCGACTAATTAAAAATTTTACCTCTGCTGTTCTGCTTTTCTCAATTTATCTTGGCACATTTGCTCCGTTCGTGAGCGCACAAAAAATCTCGCGTGGATCGCGCCAACCCCAACAAAATATGATTCCCAACAATACCAACGGTTTGGATTTTCGTCTTTCCGAAGGCTCGCCCGAAGCTGAGCAGCGGGAAATTCAACGCCAGGCGAATGCCGCCAACTTAAGCGAAGCGGAAACGGCAAATCTCTTAAAGCGGTTGCCGCCCGTAAAAGCCGAAAAAGATGACAGCCAGGATTTCGCCAAACGCGAAGGCACTCTCAAACCGCCCCGCACTGGAAACATTATTCCCGTTAAATTTCCGTCTGATGACGGGCGCGGGACGCCGAAAATCGGCAATAACGCCAATCTTGAAGTATTGCGTTATTCACCTCAAGGCGACATCCCGCTCGCGGCGGATTTAAGCATCACTTTTTCGCAGCCGATGGTTGCCGTCACGTCGCAAGAACAAGCCTCGCAGGTGACGCCGGTTAGATTAACCCCCGCAGTTAAAGGTCGCTGGCGTTGGCTTGGCACAAAGACTTTGATTTTTGACACCGATCAACGCTTTCCGATGGCGACCAAATTTACCGCCACTGTTGCGGCAGGAACAAAATCGGCAAACGGAAATGTTTTGCAGAAAGATGTGTCGTGGACATTTACGACGCCCCCGCCAAAAGTTTTACAAAATTTTCCAAGCGGAATCACGAACCGCGATGCATTGATGTTTCTCTCGTTTGATCAGGAAATCAACCCACAGGCAGTTTTGGAAAAGCTAGTTGTCATGGGCGGCAATCAAAAATTAAAACTGCGGCTCGCGACGCCCGAAGAACTCAACGCCGATTCAATCGGTTATTACGCCAAACAAGCGATGCCGAATCGTTGGCTGGCATTTCGCGCCATTGATCAAAGCGGTAACATCAAAGACGCTCTCCCTGCCGATTCCGCAATTACCGTCAACGTTCCAGTTGGAACGCCGTCCGCCGAAGGACCGCTCACAACCTCTAAAGCGCAAAGTTTTGCTTTCCGAACCTACGGCGCGATGAAATTTGTTAAAGGGTACTGCAATTATGAATCTAACAAAAACTGCGCACCGTTTGACCCCTGGTATTTGCAGTTTACAAATCCGATTGACGCCGCGACGTTTGATAAATCGAGATTAAAGATTGAACCGGCGATTGAAAACTTACAAATTTTCCCAAGCGGAAATTATATTTACTTTCAGGGTTACAAACCCGGACGACGAACCTATAAAGTCACGGTCGAACCGGCTTCGTTAAAAGACGGCTTTGGACAAACTTTAACGGGCGGCGGCACGGCAACTTTTACGATTGGTTCGGCACCTGCTTCGCTCACCTCGCAAGGCGGAAACTTTGTCATACTCGACCCGACCGCAAAACCCAATTACAGCGTTTATTCGATCAATCAACCAAGTTTAAAAGTTCAAATCCGCGCTGTGACGCCCAATGATTGGGAAGCGTTCCGTCAATATATGCGCTATTTGTATTACGATGACCAAAAACGCCCGCCGCTGCCGGGTCGGGTTGTCGTTGACAAAGTTATTTCTACCGAAAACAAGCCGGATGAATTAGTAGAAACGCGTCTCGATTTATCGCCCGCTTTAAACGAAGGATTTGGTCACACAATCATCGTCGTCGAACCAACAATCAGGAAAGATAAATATGACCGCACAAAAATCGTAGCTTGGACTGAAAGCACGCAAATCGGACTGGATGCTTTTGTTGATAATCAGGAATTGGTTGGTTTTGCCACCGATTTGAAAACCGGCAAACCGCTTGACGCCGTAGAAATGCACATCGCTCCGAATGACGGCAAAGCTGTCAGTCAACAGTCAGCAGTTAACAGTCAACAATCAGAGGAAAGAACTTGGACGGAATGGTTTGCCACTTTAGTTCACCCCTCAGGACCGCACGCTGAAGAGAGAGAAACGCCTGCGGAGATTATTACCGCGCCCGAACCAGCCGATAGTTTGCAAACCGCCAACCGCACTCAATCAAATGGTTTAATTCGTTTGGCTTTGCCGGATTCACAGCCGCAGAAGCAGAATGTTTTGATTGCCAGACGGGGCAAAGACACGGCTTTTCTGCCGGAAAATTCGGATTATTACTATTCGGATTACGGCAGCTGGTACAAGAAAACCGATAGCGAATCCATGCGCTGGTTTGTCTTTAACGACCGCGGAATGTATCGCCCGAAAGAAGAAGTTGCGATCAAAGGCTACATTCGCAAAGTAACGGCCGGAAAATTTGCCGATATCACCGAGCTGGGTGACGCGGCGAGCGGGATTAATTACAGCGTTAAAGATTCTCAAAATAATGAAATTGCTAAAGGAACTGCGAATCTTAATGCTTTCGGCGCGTTTGATTTTAAATTTAAGCTCACCGACACAATGAATTTGGGACAGGCGCGAATTGATATTTTAACAACAAACAATTCGTATTCGACAACCGAGTATTTTCAAGTCCAGGAGTTTCGACGTCCGGAATTTGAAGTGACGGCAAAGAACGAAACCGCTGCGCCATATTTTGTCGGCAGTTCGGCGAATGTTTCAGTCGAAGCCAAATATTATGCGGGCGGCGGGCTTGCGAATGCCGAAACAAATTGGACTGTAACGGCAACGCCAACTAATTATACGCCCCCGAACCGCTCGGATTTTACATTCGGCAAATGGTTCCCCTGGTGGCGCAGTTACAGCGAGGATTACGGACAAACCACGTCGCAAGCATTCAAAGGCGTGACAGGAGCAGACGGGAAACACCTGCTTAAAATTGATTTTGTCGCCGCCAATCCTTCGCGTCCCTATTCAGTCAAAGCCGAAGCGAACGTCCAGGATGTCAATCGCCAAACTTTCGCCGCTTCGACCAACTTACTCGTCCATCCGGCTGATTTGTATGTCGGAATTCGCACCCCGCGCACTTTTGTTAACAAGGGCGAGCCTTTCAAAGTCGAATCAATTACGACCGACATTGACGGCAAAGCTGTCGCGGGCCGCAATGTTGAAATCAAAGCAGTTTTGAAAGACTGGCAATACGACAAAAATTCCTGGCAGCTGGTAACGGTTGACGAGCAAACGTGCAGTGTTAAATCAACTACTGAGATTTCCGTCTGTAATTTCACAGCTAAAGCGGGCGGCGTTTATACAATTACCGCAACGGTGATGGATGACCGCGAGCGCAAAAACGAATCGGAACTCACGCTCTGGGTGTCCGGCGGCAAAGTCGTGCCAAAGAGAAATGTCGAAATGGAAGAAGCAAACCTGATTCCCGACAAAAAAGAATATTCGCCTGCAGATACAGCGGAAATCTTAGTGCAGACGCCGTTTGTTCCGGCAGAAGGCGTTTTGACTCTGCGCCGTAACGGTCTGGTTTTAACTGAACGCTTTACGATGAATGAGCCAAGCAAAATTCTCAAAGTCAAACTTGACGAGCGTTATATTCCAAATATTAACATTCAAGTTGATTTGACGGGTGCGGCGATCCGCGTTGACGACAAGGGCGAAACAGCCAAAGACGCACCCAAACGTCCGGCGTTTGCGAGCGGCGCGCTTAATTTGCCGATTTCACTGGCTTCGCGGAAATTAAATGTGACGGCGGAACCGGCGGCGAAAAATATTGAACCCGGCGGCGAAACAAATGTTGCCGTGACAGTCAAAGATAATAACGGCAACGCCGTGGCTAACAGCGAAATCGCTATTATCGTGGTTGACGAATCGGTACTGGCGTTAAGCGGTTACGATATCAGCGATCCACTTGGCATTTTCTATCAGCAGATCGGCGCGGGCGTGACCGATTACCATCTTCGCAAAGACGTTTTGCTCGGAAACCAAAAAGACTTCAAGCCAAATCAGAATCAGATGCAGGCCGCTGATGCGGTAGGCGGGGCTATGGAGATGCAAAGCGGAAGCATGGCTGCGCCCTCTGCCTCGCCTGGGAGAGGTAATGCCGCGCCCAAGCAGGTGATGCGGATGGCAGCGAAATCCGAAGCCATGAAAGACAAAAAGTCGGCTGATGACGAATCTCCACAGCAAAACAACACGCCAATCAACGTTCGCCAAAATTTTAACGCGTTAGCAGTTTTCGCGCCGTCGGTCAGAACTGATGCGAGCGGCCGAGCGACTGTTGCGGTTAAACTACCCGATAATTTAACGCGTTACCGCATCACGGCGATTTCGGTGACGGAAGGCAAGAAATTCGGCAAAGGCGAATCGAACATCACGGCGCGTCAGCCGCTGATGGTACGTCCAAGTGCGCCGCGATTTTTAAACTTCGGCGACAAATTTGAACTTCCAGTCGTCGTCCAAAACCAAACCGACAATCCGATGACGGTTGACATCGCGGTTCGCGCAACCAACGCCGAACTGACGGCGGGCGGCGGGCGGCAAGTCGTTATTCCGGCAAACGACCGCTCCGAAATTCGTTTTCCGGTTTCGGCTGTCAAAGCCGGAATTGCGCGTTTTCAAATCGCCACCACGAGCGGCAAATTTGCGGACGCGGCTGAAATTCAACTTCCCGTCTGGACTCCGGCAACAACCGAAGCCTTTGCCACCTACGG
>JBDTZD010000032.1:0-16058 GCA_040005335.1 Pyrinomonadaceae bacterium
TTCTGAAAAGTCGTTCAAAAAACGGCTGTTTGTGGCAAACTAAAATAAATTGATGAAGAACGTTGCGGTTAAAGCCATAGATCAAAATATTTTTGAGCAAGTCACGAAAAACGCGGATTTTCGTAATCTGCGCGATAAAATTAATCAGGGCAGCCGAATTGTTTCTCTGGCAGGCTTGACCAGCGGCGCGGCGAAAGCCCTGATTTTATCAGCTTTGCAGCGCGAAACCGGAAGAACTTTTGTCCTCGTGATCGAAAACAACAGTGATTTAGAGGATTGGAACGGCGACATTTGTTTTTGGAGCTCAAAATTTGAAAACCAAAATACTGAGGTTTTAGTTTTACCGTCTTCCGAGGCCGACGTTTACGCCGGAGTTTCGCCGCACGCCGAAACTCTCGAACGACGCTCTCTGGCTTTGTGGAGACTTATGACCAAGTCACCGAATTTTTTGCTCTTGACGGCGCGCGGACTGATTGCCAAAACCGTCTCGCCTGATGAGCTAAAAAATCTCGGCGCTTTCCTCAAACGCGATCAGGATTTTGCGCCGGAAAATTTAATCGAAAAACTTGTTGCTGCCGGTTATGTCCGCGAAGAACCCGTTAGCGGCGTCGGGCAGTTTTCTTCACGCGGTGGAATTATCGATGTTTGGTCGCCGGATTGTAATTTGCCGGTCAGAATCGAATTTTGGGGCGACACGGTTGATTCGATTCGGGAATTTGAGCCGGATACGCAGCTTTCGACGCGCCAGCTTAATGAAATATCGTTTGCGCCGATGCGGGAATTTGCCGCGTCGCCTGAAGATTTTCGGGATTGGACAATTTTAGCCGAAGAGCGTTTTGCTGACGAACGCTTTGCTCGCGCGCTCAGCGACCGCACTCAGTTTGCCCGAGATGGCGAATCGTTTTCCGGCTGGGAATTTCTGTTTCCGCTTTTGCATGAAAGGCGCGGCACTGCTTTCGATTTTCTGCCCGAAACCAGCGTTTTGGTTTTTGACGAACCCGCCCAAATCGAAAGATATCTCAGCGGTTTTTACGATACGCTCGAACAGCGTTTTGCCGAAACAAACAAAGTTGACGAACTGGGACTTCCGCCCGACGAACTTTTTCTGACGCCGGAAACTTTACGCGAAAAGATCAATCAGAAACGGCGGCTGGAGCTGCGCGCTTTGGGCAGATTAGCCGCCGAAACCGACGAACAATTTGCCCTTAATGCCGAAAACGGGTCAGAACCGCCTGCGGTAGCGGGCGGGTTAAAAGTCCAATCAGCAATACCTTTGTTTCTTTTTTCGATTGCCGAGAAAGCCGTTGAAATTGAAATCTTTTCGCGTGTTTCGAGGCGTTATCATAATCGAATCCCCGATTTGGCGAGAGCGTTAAAAAAGGATTCTCAGACAAAGACGCGCAGCGCGCAGATTTTTTTGTTTGTGCTGCAAACAAGCGGAATGTCTGAGCGAGTCAGCGAGCTTTTACGAGAAAACGAGGTTAATCTGCCGAGTGATTCTTTCGCGGTTGGAAATCTTAGTTCCGGCTTTGAATTACCGCTGGCAAATCTCGTCGTTCACACCGAAGCGGATCTCTTTGATGAAATCGAAAAATATCAGGCGCATCCTGAATTTCAAGCGCAGCAACTACGAAATAGAGAATTAAGAAAACAATCACAAAATTCAAAATTCAAAACCGGAGCTTTTCTTTCGGATTTCCGAGACTTGAAACCGGGTGATTATGTTGTTCATGTTGACCACGGGATCGGGCGTTTTGACGGCTTAAAAGTTCTTAACTTAGGCGGCGGCAAAGAAAGCGAGTTTATGCAGCTCATCTACGCTGACAACGCCACACTTTTTGTGCCGGTCGAGCGAATGGATTTGGTTTCGCGTTATTCAAGCGCCGAAGGCGGTCAAACTACTGTTGACAAACTCGGCGGGATTGGCTGGCAGCAGAAAAAAGCTAAAGCCAAACGCGCCATGCGCGATATGGCGGACGAACTTTTGCGGCTCTACGCCGAACGCAAACTTGTCCAGGGCTACGCTTTTGCTGCCGACAGCCCTTGGCAGGATGAATTTGAAGACGCCTTTCCATACGAATTGACAGTAGATCAGGGAACAGCGATTGAAGATGTCAAAAAGGACATGGAAACGACGATGCCGATGGACAGATTGCTCTGCGGCGATGTCGGTTTCGGCAAAACCGAAGTCGCCATGCGAGCGGCGTTTAAAGCCGTGATGGATTCAAAACAAGTCGCGGTTTTAACGCCGACCACGGTTCTGGCCTATCAACACTACGAAAGTTTCAAAAAGCGTTTTGCCGCATTCCCTGTCACAATTGAACTCTTATCGCGTTTTCGCTCTGCCAAAGAACAAAAAGAAACGGTTAAAAAGTTAGAGGACGGCGCGATTGATATTATTATCGGAACGCACCGAATTTTGTCAAAAGACGTGCAATTGCCAAAACTCGGACTCGTCGTTGTGGACGAAGAACAGCGTTTTGGCGTCGCGCACAAAGAGCGCCTTAAACAATTAAAAAAGCGCGTTGATGTTTTGACTTTATCGGCGACTCCGATTCCGCGAACGCTTAATATGGCTCTGACCGGAATGCGCGATATGAGCGTCATCGAAACGCCGCCGCGTGATCGTCTGGCGATTAACACGCAGGTGGTTCAGTTTGGTGAAAACGTCATCAAATCGGCAATCGAGCTTGAGATGGCGCGAAAGGGGCAAGTCTTTTTTATTCACAACCGCGTCGAAACAATCGAACCCATTGCCGCGCTGATTAAAAAAATCGTGCCCGAGGCGCGCATCATCATTGCTCACGGGCAGATGAACGAGCAGGAAATGGAACGCGCCATGCTCGATTTTGTTGATTACCAATACGATGTTTTAGTAGCAACAACGATTATCGAAAACGGCATTGATATACCCCGCGCCAACACGATTATTATTAACCGCGCTGATAATTACGGCTTGTCACAGCTTTATCAACTGCGCGGACGGGTCGGGCGTTCCAACCGCCGTGCTTATGCGTATCTTTTGATTGCCGGCGAGCTGACGCTGACGCCGATTGCGCGCCGACGTTTGAGCGCGATTAGGGAATTTTCAGATTTGGGAGCCGGATTTCGGATTGCCGCGCTTGATTTGGAACTGCGCGGCGCGGGGAATCTCTTAGGCGGCGAACAATCAGGGCAGATGGACACGCTCGGCGTTGATCTTTATACCAGAATGCTTGAGCGAACGGTCAACGAGCTTCGCGGCGACAAAATTACGGACGAAACGAGCGTTTCTATCAATCTCGGTGTGGATGTCTCGATTCCAACCGAATACATATCCGATATGAGCCAGCGCCTTCGCACCTATAAACGGATTTCGTCTGTTGAATCGGAAGAGCGCCTGCAAAAATTATTTGCCGAAGTTCAAGATCGTTACGGACGCGCTCCTGAATCGGTTGAAAATCTGTTTAATTATGCTCGGCTGCGCCGTTTAGCCGAAGAAATGCACGTTCTTTCAGTTGATAAGACGCCGACCGGAATTGCCTTTAAGCTTAGTGAAACGGCAATAATTGATCCGGAAAAACTGATGGATTTAGTTCAGTCAACTGCGGACGCTAATTTTTCGCCGAACGGCGTTTTGCGAATTCCATTAAATTCTGAGCAAAGCCAACAGATTTTGGATTTGGCGCGTCAAACCTTGCAGGAAATTCAACTTAAAGGCTAAAATCAAGATTTCAGGATAGTCTCAATATTCCGACAGACGCACAAATAAAGGAGTTATAACCAGTGAATTTTAAGGAAAATTCTTTCCGGCGCCTTGCCGTATTTTTCGTTTTTTGTTTTACATTTTCTACGCTTCCCGTCTTTGCTCAAGATGGCGAATTAAAAGTTGTTGACGAGGTTATTGCAGTGGTCAACGACGGCGTTATTACATTATCTCGCGTCAAACGCGAATCGAAAGTAGCGGCGGGCGCATTGGCGCAGCAGCAAGGTAAACCGCTCGAAGACGCTGAGCGCGAACTTGATTCCAAACGTCCGGAACTGATTGCCAATCTGATCAATGAAGAATTGCTTTTGCAGGAAGGCAAGGAAATGGGTTTGGAAAAGCAGGTCGAAGAATCTGTTAACGAAGATTTGCTGGGGATTATGAAGCAGTTAAACCTTAAAACGCTCGACGAGCTTTATAAAGCGATGCGCGACCAGGGCGAAGACCCGGAAGAAATCAAAGCCGCCAAACGTCGTCAATATACCAAGTTTTATGTGTATCGTTTTGGCGTTGAAAGCAAGATTTATAATGGTTTGAGCGAAAAAGAAGTTAAAGCTTATTACGAAACGCATAAGGACAAATTTAAAAAACCTGAAACCGTTACGCTATCGGAAATTTTCTTGAATTTTGCAGGTAGAAATCCGGACGAAGTAAAGACGGAAGCCGCCGAAATCATCAAAAAGGCACGCGCCGCCGGAGCGGATTTCGCTGCTCTCGTTCAACAATATTCTGATCGCGCCGATTCCAAAGCGAAGAAAGGCAGCGTTGGCACAATCAACGTCGAAGATATTTCAGTGCCGGAAGTCGTTGCCGCTCTCAAAAACGTCAAAGCTGGCGGCGTGACTGATCTGATTGCTCAAGAAGACGGAATTTTAATTTTGCGGGTTGATGAGCGCACGATAGATACTAACACTCCGGTTTATGATGAACGCCGAGTGCGCGAAGCAATCACCATTGAACGTTCACCAATCGAACGGAAAAAATACCTTGCCGGTCTGCGCCAAGAGGCTTACATCAAAATTGCTGATAGCTATAAAGCCGAAGTTTCAGCAGCATTGAGTAAAACCGAAACGGTTAACTAACTCAGGATTGACAATTTTAAAAACGGCGGGTTTTTCACTCGCCGTTTTTTGTTTCTACTAAAATTGCTTCTGCCGCGATTTGTTTGCGCGTCAACTGTTCGCGCAAAAGCTCTTGTTCGTGCGGCGCTAATCTTGAAATCACAGCCGACAAACGTCGGATAGTTTCATCTTCATCATTATCAAACGTCTGCTGCGTTACCGGTTCAACACTCGGCAGCAATCCAACCAACCCGACAACATAAAGCACGAGTGCGAAAAAGGAAATGTAGCCTGTCAGCGGCGCAAAATTAGGCACATCCAGAGAACCGAGCGAAACGCCTTCTAAAATCAAGCCGGTAATTCTGCGCCAGATGCTGGTCTCCGGCGCAGCAAAAGCGGCAAAAATCAAATGCTTAAGCATAAACGCCGTTCCGAATAAAACAGCCAGACTTCGCAGCAACCGTTTTGCGTCAAATTCGCTAAAAAGATTGTTCCAGAGCGTCCATAGGAAGAAAAATGCGAATAGCCAGAGCAAAAGTCCTCGTTCGGGCAAAACGGAATTTAACGCTTGCGCCGAAGCTGCAAAAACCGTGAGAAGGGTTAAAACGTTTGCGGTGTTGGTTAGAAAGGGGAAATCGTTTGATAACCAATCAGGCAAAACAATCAGCCGCCCGCGCGTAAACAGCAGCATCAACATTGCCGCTAAAATTAGACAAACAAGCGGCGGGGCAATAAAAATAAAATTTTGCTTGCCCAATGCGGATTCCGCTCCAACGCGCAAACCGCCAAGCAGCGCGACCGTTAAAAAGACGAGCGGCAGCAAAATATATTTCCACACGGCTTGGTTTCTCTGGCGAATTAAAGCGTTTGTTTGCATTATTTTCTCTCGCGCAAAAGATTGCCCGGATTCAAAACATTCCAATCCCACTCCAATCCTTGTTGAAGCTCAGCTTTGAGTTCGGCGGGAGTCTTTAATTTTAAATCTGCGTCATCCAACTTGAAATTCGGATTAAGATTGAGCACTTGATTATTTGCCTCTAACGCTTGTTGAAAAAGTGTTTTGTCATTGGAAACACTCAATACTCGCCGATAACCTTCGCGGTAAAGGCTGTAAGCAATGTAGAATTGAGTTTTCGCATCGCGCTTTTCAGAGTCGGCGGCGGCAAAGAAATCGCGGGCGGCCCGGTAGTTTTCGGCGCGAAACAGTCGCAACCCTTCGTTAAATTTCGCAGTGTCAACTTCGTAAGTTCCAACCGCGACGGTAGCTTTAGTAGAAATTTCAGCAATCGTTTGCGGCTGGCTGAGATATAGCCAAATAACAAATGCCGCGTAAAAAACGGTGAGCAAAACGCCGGAAATTTGAATGATTTTAAATTGCATCGGTATAATCAACTCTACTATTAATTGAAACTAAAAAACGTTGCGGTCAAAGTCAATTTTCAAGCCATGAAAAAACTAATTTTAATTTTGTTTCTCTGCTTCTCCTCCGGCGCGTTCGCACAATCGCCAAAAATGACGGCTGATTTGATCATCGTCAACGCCAGAGTGCGAACGATGAATTCCAGTCAGCCGACTGCCGAAGCCGTTGCCGTCTGGGGCAATAAAATCGCAGCCGTCGGTTCAAACGCTGACATTCGATTGCTCGCTGGCGCGAACACCAAAATCATTGACGCTGGGGGCAAGCTCGTGCTGCCCGGCTTTAACGACGCGCACGTGCATTTTATGAGCGGCGGTTTTCAACTTTCAAGCGTTGATTTACGCGACGCCGCTTCGCCGCAAGAATTTGCCGAGAGAATCAGAAAATTTGCCGCCGGTTTGCCAAAGGGACGCTGGGTGACGGGCGGCGATTGGGATCACGAACGCTGGACACCGGCGAATCTGCCGACGCGAGAAATGATTGACGCTGTTACCCCTGACGTCCCGGTTTTTGTCAACCGTCTGGATGGACATATGGCGCTCGCGAACAGCGCGGCTTTAAAACTGGCGGGCGTCAACAAAGACACAAAAACTCCGGCGGGCGGCGAAATCGTCCGCGACGCGCGGGGCGAGCCGACCGGAATTTTAAAAGATGCGGCGATGAATTTTGTGTATGCCGTGATGCCCGAACCATCGTTGGCGGAAAAACTTGCCGCCGCTGGGGCTGCGACCGATTACGCGGCTTCATTTGGAGTCACGAGTGTGCAGGATATGTCAGCCGGTGATGATGTCGGCGTTTATCAGGAACTTCTCTGGCAGGGGAAACTTAAAACCAGAATCTACGCGGTCTCGCCGCTTTCCGATTGGCAACGCTGGGCGCGCGCCGGCGTACATTACGCTTTTGGCTCGGAAATGCTGCGCGTCGGTGGACTCAAAGGTTTTGCTGATGGCAGCCTCGGTTCAACGACGGCTTGGTTTTTTGAACCGTATTTGGACGCGCCAAATTCGATGGGACTGGCGGGCGAACAAATGCCCAAAATGCTCGAAAGTGCGCGCGAAGCGGATAAAGCCGGTTTGCAAATTATGATTCATGCCATCGGCGACCGCGCCAACGATGAAATTTTAAAAATCTACGAACAGCTCGAAAAAGAAAACGGCGTGCGCGACCGGCGCTTTCGCATTGAACACGCGCAGCATCTGCGTGTGGAGGACATCGCGCGTTTTGGACGCGATAAAGTTGTGGCTTCGATGCAGCCCTATCATGCGATTGACGACGGACGCTGGGCTGCCAAACGGCTCGACGAAAAACGCTTAAAAGGCACATACGCTTTCCGCAGCCTGCTCGATTCAGGCGCTACCCTAGCGTTTGGGACGGATTGGACGGTTGCCCCAATCAATCCGATGCTTGGAATTTACGCCGCTGCGACACGCCGCACGCTTGACGACAAAAATCCAAACGGGTGGCTGCCCGAACAAAAAATCACGGTCGAAGAAGCCGTCCGCGCATACACCGTCGGCTCTGCTTACGCTGAGTTTCAGGAAAATTTAAAAGGCACAATTGCGCCCGGCAAACTCGCCGACCTAGTCATTCTCTCCGATAACATTTTTTCGATCAATCCAATTGAAATCGAAAAAGTTAAAGTTTTAACCACCATTGTTGACGGGCGCGTGGTTTACCAGAATCAGTAAGTTTCCTTTAAAACTTGGCGGCTGTTATAATTCCAAACATTAATTTTAAATTCAATCAATGAAAGTGAGTTATTTTCGATGAAAAAAATAATTATTTCGAGTTTGTTTGTCGGCTTATTATCGTTTGCGGCTTTTGCCCAAGACGCGACGCCAAAGCGCGGTATTGATACGATGCCCGGCAAAGATAAAAAGGCGCAAACTAAAGAAACCAAACACGATGAAATGAAAATGGAGGGCGAAGAAGGCGAAGCTAACGATGAAAACAAACCAGTTGATTTGAAAGCCGGTGAAAAGATCACGCGTGGTGCGCCCTTAACCGGAGCGGAAAAAGTCTCGCTCGAAAAAGCAATGGCGAATCCGTCAAAATACGCCGGAAAAACCATTGCCGTGAGCGGCGTTATTGTGCGTTCGTGCAAAATGGAAGGCTGCTGGATGGAACTGGCGCCCAAGGCAGATGCCAAATCTGTCCGCGTCAATATGAAAGATCATGATTTTTTTATTCCGCTTAATGCCGCCGGTTTAAACGCTACTGCCGAGGGAGTCTTCGAAGTCAAAACTCTGACCAAGATGGAAGTTGAGCATCTCGTCAATGAAGACGGCGCGAAATTTGATAAAGTCAATGCGGACGGCACCGTCACCGAAGTTGCCTTTATTGCTAACGGCGTTGAATTGGTTAAAAAATAAGCGAATAAATTTAATCATGTTTGAGGCGGTTTTCGGCTTTGTCGAGCCGCTTTTTTTGCGCCCGAAAAATCCGAACAACCGCAAAACTCAAATTATATGGCAAGAAAACTTGTCAGGGCGGTTTTTCTTAGTTAGGCTGACATTCAAAACATCTGAAACAATTCTCAAACCAAAAATTCGGTTGATTTCTCGAAGGAGCAAAAAATGTCCGCACCAAAAAACAAACTGATACTGTCTTTGTGTCTCGCTCTTGGCATAGTTGCCGTTACATTTTATTTGCTAAGTCATCATGCAAAAACGGATTTGAGAGCGCCGGTCGAGGAGGAAATTGCTAAATCGTTGCCGGTTGACAAAGCAGCGCAGCTTACAGTTATTAGAGCCAATTTTGGCAGGACCTCGCTGACCTTTGAAGAGAATCGCGGTCAAGCCGACGCGCCGGTAAAGTTTGTCGCGCGCAGTCTGGGCGGAACGTTTCTTTTATCTCCGACCGAAACGAAGGTTGCCTTTTCTAAAAATTCGGCGGCAAAAAAATCATCCGCCAAAAACGCCGGTTATACGGCGCAAAACGAGTTCTGGCAAATGAAACTGCTCGGCGCTAATCACCGAGCAACTTCTCGCGGAATCGAACCTCTGGCTAGTAAAAGCAATTATCTGATTGGCAGCGATCAGAAAAATTGGCAGACAGATGTTTCCCAATTTGCTAAAGCTGAATTTGCCGAAGTTTACGCGGGCGTTGATCTGGTTTACTACGGTAGTCAGGAAAAATTGGAATATGATTTTATCGTTAAACCATCTGCTCAACCCGACCAAATCCGTGTAGCCTTTGATGACGCCGTTTCGCTCGAAACAAACGGTGATTTATTGATTCAAACCAAAGCGGGAGCGTTAACCCAGAAAAAACCGTTTGCTTATCAAGAAATTAATGGGGTTCGGCAAGAAATAGCTTGTCAATTCAAAATCCTGAAAGACGAACAAAATCACCATTCGACAATCGGTTTTGAAATCGGCGAATACGACAAAAATCAAACGCTCATTATTGATCCGATGCTGATTTATACGACTTATCTCGGCGGCAGCGGTGGTGGTCTGTTTGACGCCGAGCAAGGTACCAAAATCGTGGCTGATGCAGCGGGAAATGCTTATATTGCCGGACTCACGCCTTCACCGGATTTCCCGACGCGAAACCCGCTTCAGGCAAACGCGGGCGGTGGCACCGATTGTTTTGTCGCGAAACTAAATCCGGATGGTTCGAATCTGATTTATTCAACTTTTCTCGGCGGAAATCAGAGCGACATCTGCACCGGTCTGGATATAGACGCGGCTGGCAATATCTATGTGACGGGGCAAACTTTTTCGGATAATTTCCCCCTCGTTAATCCATTTCAAACCGTTAACAAAGGAAACGGCGATGCTTTCGTAGCGAAATTAAATCCGGCGGGCAGCGCGCTCGTTTTTTCAACATTTCTGGGCGGCGCTTCATCCGAGTTGACTTCGAGCGTTAAACTCGACGCGAGCGGGAATATTTATGTCGGCGGCTCGACCAGTTCCGGCGATTTTCCCACGCTCAATCCGGTACAGGCGACTCTGCGAGGCGGGCTGGATAGTTTCGTGACAAAATTTAACCCGGCGGGCAGCGCCTTAATTTTTTCCACTTATTTTGGCGGAGATGTAGATGATTTTGCCGCAGGTCCCGCTGTTGACGCTGCCGGAAACAGCTATATGGCGGGAACGACCAGTTCAAGAAACTTTCCCGTGACAGTGGGAGCGTTTCAAACCATTAAAAGCGGCAGCGACGATGCTTTTATTTTCAAACTAAACGCGGCGGGCAGTGTTGGTTATAGCACCTATCTCGGCGGCAGTGGTATTGATAATGCCGGCGACATTGCAGTTGATTTGCGCGGTAATGCGATCACGACCGGTTTTACGCGCTCGCTTAACTTTCCCCGAAAAAATGCTTTTCAAACGAGAAAGGCCGGCACGGTTGATTCGTTTGTGACCAAATTAAGCTCTGACGGTAAGAGCCTGGTTTTCTCAACCTATTTGGGCGGCGGTGAATTGCAGAGAGGTTTCGGAGTCGCTACTGATAATAATGGCAACGTTTACGCATCGGGACGAACAAATTCGGGCGATTTTCCGCTCAAAAAACCTCTTCAGGATTTCGCCGGACTGGACGATATTTATGTTGCCAAATTTACACCCGAAGGCGCGCTTGTGTTTTCCACCCCGCTCGGTGGCGATACCAATGATTTAGGAACGAGAATCGCGGCTGATGGCAGCGGAAATGTGTATGTGACCGGATTTGCAGATTTTGGCTTGCGAACAACGGCAGGCGCGTTTCAGCCAAATCTGGCGGGCGGAGTTGATGCATTCGTCTCGAAAATTAACACTAACACCCGAACTGTGAAAAGCGATTTTGACGGTGACCGAAAATCAGATATCGCCGTTTTCCGTCCCTCAGACGGAACCTGGTACATTTTAAACAGCTCAAACGGCGGTTTTAGCGGAGTGCAGTTTGGCGCGAGCGGCGACCGGCCCGTGCCGGGCGATTATGATGGGGACGGCAAAACTGATGTAGCCGTTTATCGTCCGAGCACTGGGATTTGGTATTGGCTGCGCTCGTCGGACAATAATGTTGTGGCTATCGCGTGGGGGAGCGAGGGGGACCGACCCGTGCAGGGTGATTATGACAATGACGGTGTTACGGATGTAGCGGTTTATCGCCCCGCGCTCGGCTCCTGGCTGATTTTACAAAGCTCTGAGAACGCGCTTCGAGTACAGCAGCTTGGAGTTGCCGAAGATAAACCGGTGCAGGCTGATTACGACGGCGATGAAGCAACTGACGTTGCCGTTTTTCATCCGAGCAACGGCGTGTGGTATGTTCTGCAGTCATTTGTCGGAGTTAAAACGCAGCAATTCGGCTTGAGTAATGATTTACTGGTGCCGTCAGATTATGACGGAGACGGCAAAGACGATATTGCCGTTTTTCGCCCCAACGGAGGTTTTTGGTACGTTAGCCGCAGCACTGATAACGGATTTTTCTCGGCGCAATTCGGTCTCAGCACTGATGTTCCCGTACCGGGCGATTTTGACGGCGACCGCCAAACCGATTTAGCGGTTTATCGCGGGGGCAATTGGTATATCAGACAAAGCTCCGATAATCAATTTCGCGCCGTGCAGTTTGGTCTGAGCGACGACATTCCGATTTTATCAACTTATTTACCATGAGCTGAATAAATCAAAAAATAGAATGCTTGCGAACAAAAAAGACCTGACTTGTTACAAGTCAGGTCTTTTTTGTTTTACCGCGCAATCTAAAACCTGAATCTCAAGCCGAGCTGCGCCTGACGCGGCTCGCCAAAACCGGCGGAAACCGTGCCGTCAAAGTTAAATGTCAGCGGACGCGGAACGCTTCGCTGATTACGGCTGTTGGTTAAATTGAAAGCTTCAAAAATTGCTTCGAGCGACATCCTCTCAGTAAATTTAAACGCTTTTGAAAGCCGAATATCAAACGAAAAGAATTCATTCTTTAAACGCAGAGTATTACGTTGGATAATTACGCCGGGCGACGGAGTGCGGTTTGCCACCGAAGTCGGTTGGGCGGAACGCGCCTGGAAAATCGGCGAAAAATTAATGCCGTATGGCAGCGCAATCGTCGCAAAAGCATTAAAGCGATGACGCTGATCGCGGTCTGAAAACCCGTATTCGGGCTGCAGATTGCGCGGATCGGCATAACGAAACGAGAACGGATCACGCTCGTTGTCGTCGTCAGATTTATCGTAAGACAACAAATAATTGGCTTGAAATTGATAACGATTCGAGAAACGTTTATTGACAATAAAAGATAAGCCTCTAAATTCCGAACTCGCGGAGCTTTCGGTTGAACGGATCTCGCCCACGCCCGAACCGTCAGCTCGTTCAAAGGGCGAGGTTCCGCCGTATAATCTACCGTCACCGCGATTGACAAAACGTGTTAAATGAACTGATTTCGCATAGTTAAAAGCAGCCGTCAAACTTAGATTTTTGATTAGCTCACGTTCGACGCTGACGCTTAATTGAACTGTTTGCGGATTTTTGAAGTTTCGTTCAAAAACGGCGATACCGGGATTAAATGCTGTAAACCCCGTGGTCGGAAGAATTCCTGGGAAAGGAGGGCATGATACTGGAGAAGGCGTCAGCGTGCAAAAAGTTCCGTCTCGATAAATGTTTCCGGCAATCACCCCGTCCGTATTTCTCGGTCCTGCCAAAACAAGGCCCGGAATTCGCGCGTAATAAAGCCCTCCGCCAAAACGAATCGCCGTTTTGCCATCCTTGCCAGGCGAATAAGACAAGCCGACGCGCGGCTGCCAACCATTTGTAAAATCAGGAATCGTGCCGTCGGAAGGAAAACGCGGATCGTTCAAAAATTGTCCGTATCTGGTGTCTTGCGGCGGCGTGATTGTACTCGGCTGATATTGTCCTTCCCAACGAAGCCCGAGATTAAGCGTTAGATTTTGGCGGACATTCCAGTTATCTTGAACGTAAATTCCCGGTTCAAACTGAGTGAAAGCCTGTGTTCCCGCTTCTTCAACTGTACGATTGCCAATTGGCGCAAATTGTAGATAAAGCGCGAGGGCATCGGCATTAACACCATTGATATAATCTTGAAAACCCTGAATCGCCCCGTCAATTGTCGGCGCGGCAAAAATATATCGCCCGCGAGCAAAACCGATGAATATTTGCGATGGCTTGACGCGGTTGATGTCAACGCCGAATTTAACCGTGTGATTTCCTTTGATAACCGTAAAGTTATCTGTGAATTGAAAGCGTGTATCATTTGCCGGTGTCGGTAAAAAGAACGGACGTCCAAAACGATAAGAAGTTGTCCCGTCAAACGTTCCAATCGTTGTATCAGGCAAATCGGGGCCGTCGTAAAAGCGAGGGCGTTCTTCTTTGGCGTATTGAAAACGAAATTCGTTCAAGAGATTAGCCGAAAAATTAGTAACGAGCTGGGTAATAAATGAATTTGATTTGCTGGTTTCGCGTCCGTTGGCGCTGCGTCCCCATGTCGGCACGTCAAACGTTCCGTTAACCTGTTCAGCGCGGCTGTAATTATGGCGGACGGTTAACAGATTATTGTTGTTGATTTGCACATCAACTTTGGCAAGCAACACGTCGGCAACGTTAGTTCGTTCAATAGTTCCTTGCTCATCGGGCGAATTAAACCTTGTGGCAAAAATCTGGACGAGACGCGGGTCAATACTGTTTGGTTTGTTGCTCAAACCATCGTTGCGTTCGTAGGCGACAAAGAAAAATGCTTTATCTTTCTTAATCGGACCTCCAACGTTCGCTCCAAATTGGTAATTGCGGAAATCCTCGGTTGGTAAATTAGCGCGGACAGCGTCCGGGTTTTGGCTTGAAAGCCTTTGATTGCGAAAGAAGACAAACGCCGAGCCAGCGAAATCGTTGGTTCCAGATTTCGTCACGACATTAATAAAGCCGCCGGAAGAGCGTCCAAATTCAGCCGATGCGCCAACCGGCACAACTTGAAATTCTTTGACTGATTCGAGGCTAATGGTAAACGCTGGGCGCTGACCACCGCGTTGTTCGCCAAAAAATGGATTGTTGGCATCCGAACCATCAATCGAAATATTATTTTGAATTCCTTTCTGACCGTTGATGGTAATTTCATCTCCGTCAGGACCTTGGACAATGGAAACGCCCGGCGTTAATTGAGTAAACCGACTGAAATCGCGCCGATTGATTGGTAAATTTTCGACTGATTTTTGGTTAATTTGGGTTGACAGCTCAGTGCGCCCCGTCTCTACGCCCGTCGCTTCCGTCGAAACGTCAACCGTTTCAACTGACCCGCCAATCTTCATTTCGACTTTGAGCGTCAGCGTTTGCCCGACCGTTAACTCGATGTTTTCAAGAATGGATTTCGTGAAACCCGATGCTTCGGTCGTGACCATGTATCTGCCGAGCGGCAACAGCGGAGCGGTAAAAAATCCGTCGGAATTGGCCGTTAAGTTTCTTTCAAAACCAGTCTGGGTATTTTTGATATTGACTGCTGCGCCTTGCACTACGGCACCGTTCGGGTCAACCACAGATCCCTGAATCAAGCCCGTGGTAGATTGTGATTGAGCGGCTCCGGTGGTCACTCCCGCAAACAAAATCACAAGGGCGCACAAAGTGCATAAAATGCTTTTCATAAAATATTTTCCTCTAAGTGACTGAAATTTATGTGGTTTACATTTCTAACTAAACCAACTTAGGCTTGATCTTGCATCAGCCCAAATGTTGTTTTTGCAATTATAAGGAATGTTGTCTAAACGGTTAAATCTTAGTTAACGAAATGTAAACTGGATTATAGAGCCGAAAATATTTAAAACACAAACCAACTGCTCTGAAGTTTAGGTTAAATTTTCATACTCAACGAACGAATTAATGTTTGCGCTTCATTATGGTAATCTGCAATTTGTCAGTTGAGATATGAAACCGTTTAAAATTAGAAATATTGAAATTAATCCGCCGCTCGTTCTATCGCCGATGGCGGGCGTTACTGATTATTCTTTTCGGCGGATGGCGAAACGGCGCGGTGGGATTGGTTTGACCGTCTCCGAGTTTATTTCGGTCGAGGGATTAACACGCCACAATCCAAAATCAAAACGCCAGATGCGTTTTTGGGAAGAAGAACGTCCCTACGCCGTCCAGATTTTTGGCGGGCAGCCTGAAAGAATGGCGATGGCGGCGGAAATGGCTGAAGAAATCGGCGCTGATATTTTAGATATTAACTGCGGTTGTCCCGCGCCGAAAGTAGTCAAAAACGGTGGTGGTTCCGGCTTGCTAAAAGATTTGCCGCGTCTCGAAACTATTCTCAAACAAATTAAAAGCTCAATTTCGATTCCGTTGACGCTGAAAATTCGCGCCGGTTTTACCGATTCGACTATCAACTGCGTTGAGGTCGCCAAAATGGCAGAACAATGCGGTGTCGAACACATTGCTTTGCACGGACGCACAAAAGAGCAAGGCTATAAAGGATTGGCGAATTGGGATTTGGTCAGACAAATTAAGGAAGTCGTTTCAATTCCGGTTTCTGGCAGCGGAGATGTCGTTTCAATTGAAGATGCGCTTCGGAAATGGCGCGAAACAAATTGCGACGGCATTTTGATTGGACGCGGAGCAATGCAAAACCCCTGGATTTTCCGGCAAATCGAAGACGTCCTAGCGGGACGAAAACCGTTTGAACCGTCTTTGCAGGAAAAACAAGCCGTTTTGCTCGAATATTTTGAGCTGCTCCGCGAAGACATGCCGGAGCTGCCGGCAATCGGCAAGATGAAACAACTTGCCGGACAGTTTACCAAAGGCTTAGTCGGCGGAGCGCAGTTTCGCCAAACACTTTATCATTCGCACAGCATCACGGAAGTTTTGGATAACATTGGAGTCTATTTTGAAACTTTGTCGGCAGGCGAAACTTACGGTGATGG
>JBDTZD010000404.1:0-4693 GCA_040005335.1 Pyrinomonadaceae bacterium
CAATATAATCTCGCGTTCCGTCGGAAGTTGCATCAACCACGATTATTTCAGCGTCAATATCACCCGCTTGGTTGTGCAGAGCGGCTAAGCACTCGCCGATTGAAGGCAAACCGTTGACTGAAGCGATAATAACTGATAATGCGGGCATAACTTGGACAAGACACGCGTCTTAGTAAATTCTTTGACAGCTTTTTCCGGCTCCGGCAAAATAGCCGCACGTTTCTCCGAACGACCAACTAACGATAGCCAAAATGATAATCGGAGATGAAAACAGCAATTCTTTTAACCGCCGGTTTTTGGCAAGGATATGCGACACCGTGCGTGCCAGAAAGATAAAAGGCAACACAAAGGAACCCACAAAGTAAAAGGCTCGTTTCGAGGGATTCAATTTTATCACCCTCAGTCCGGCAAAGCAGCGCCCATGATGAAATCTGCGAATGAGAAAGGGTAACAAATCGTAAGATTTCGTAAAGTAAACCAAAATTGACGGCTCCGCTATCAATTCAACCCCACTATCTTGCAGTTTGCGAACCCACAGAGTTTTCCAAAAACTGTTTTCTGTAAATTCTTTGCCCTTAGTCAAAGCTGTGCGTTTGAACGAAATATTATTTCCCGGAACCACGTTAGCCGCTCCGCGCGTCATTGGCGGCATAAACTCGCTGTAGTCACAAAAATATGCTGCCCAATCTACTCCATTTCTGCTTTCCGACACTTCAACCGCACCGCCGATAATCATTGCTTGCGATTGATGCGCTTTCATAATCGAATGAATCCAATTATCGGCGACCCTACATGAGGTGTCAGTCATCGCAATAATGTCGCCAGTCGCGCGTTCAAGTCCCGCGGCGAGCAAAACAGGCAGCGTTACTTTTCTCTCAAATTGAAGGAAATGCATTGAAGGATAATTCTTCGAGAAATGTTCAAACGATTCCTCCAAACAGCAATCTGCGACGATTATTTCCGCGCCGTCCAATTTGTTCGAGAGAATGCTGTCCAAACAATTTTTAAGGAATGATTGCGATAGCGTTGAGGCAACGATAATGGATAATTGTACAGCATTTAAGCCAGTGTCTCCAGCTTTCATCGCTCTTTTTCTCTCCAAACATAACCCGTAAACTCGCCTGCCGACCAGCTTAAAAGAAATAAAACTAGAATCGGGAACGAGACGCAATATTGTCGGAGATTTCTTTGCTTGACCCAAACGCGTCGCGAAATTCGAAAAACGTAAAGGAAGGGAATTACCGGGGACAATAAGATTAAAATCAGTCTTTTAACAGGGGAAACGTTCGTTAAACGGGTGCTGCCAAATTGTCTGCCGTGCCAAAATCTCTGGCTCATAAATTCTGAAAGAGTAAAAGAATGCTGGTGAGTGACAACTATTGACGAATTGAGAGCCAGCGACATTCCTATTTTTCGCATTTCGCGATGCACAAAAGTTTCCCAAAACCCGTTTTGCATCGTGTCCGTGACTCGTTCTAAATCGCGCCGCTTGTACGAAGCATTGTCTGCGGCAAAATCATCTACCTCCGCTCTTTGAAACGGCAGCATATAAGCGCTGTAACGACAGAAATAAACCGCCCAGGAAACCGCACCCGCTTTGGAGTCGTTTTCAATTGCACCTCCGATTCCGGCATAATTTGAATTGTGTGCTGTGATGGTTTCCGCAATCCAATTTTTTGCCGGAACAAAATGTGTTGTCGTCAGAGCAACAAGTTCTGCTTGGCTCTCAAAAATTCCCGCCCCCCACAATTCGGGAATTAAATTGTCCCTCGTTCCTTGAATCAATTTGCAGCCGGGAAACTCACGGGCGATAATTTCTGCGGATCCGTCTGTTGAGTTGTCCACGACGATTATTTCAACTTCATTTCCATCACACTGATTTTCGAGCGCGGTCAAACAATCACCCACACTTTGACGGGCGTTGTGTGATGCGACGACCACAGACAATTTTAATTTGGATGAAATTTCGCTGAAGATCATTGATTTCGTTTAACTCGTTTCCGCTGGAGTAATTCCCGCTTGTTTAATCAAACGATCACGAATTTTCGCCACGGCTATTGCCTCTGCCCGGGTAACAGGCGATTTGGTTCCGGTTTTAATTGTTTGATAAAAACGCTCTGTTAATTGCCGCAAACCCGGATAAGCCGATTCGCGGCGGAGAGCTCTATGCGCGAGATTAACAGTCGCTGCGGAAAATTGTCTTAACGCTAAATCAAACGGATGCCAGATTTTTCTCGTTTGCGAAGTTTTTCCCGGTTCGATAATCGAGTAACCGTGAAATAGATCGAGATGAATCGTTCCGTTTGTGCCAAGGATTCGGAAATAATTTGTTGTTGGACGCGAATTCATGCTGATAAAAATTGAGAGCGAGATTTCACCGACGCGATTTGTGATTCGCAATTCACCTACTGACGGATGGAAAACTTCCCAACCTTCGTCCACCAAATTAGTGCCGAGAAAAGTCTGCAGCAATGAGAGCGGGTGCGGCAGAATATCTGCGGCGATTAAATCCACTTTGTCGGGTGAAGCCGCCGCAGCACCGCCGGCAGAGCAAATATTAGCTTCCAGGTGAACCAATCTGCCAATTCGTGCGAGATTTTTTTTGGCTTTTTCGACTCCAATCTGAAAAGCGAATTGATGCACCGGACAAAGATTAACCTGACAGTCTTCCGCCAAATCAAAGAGCGCGATTGTTTCGGCGGCGGTTGCCGCCAACGGCTTTTCAATAAGTAGATGAACCCCCGCTTTGATGGCTGATTCGGCGATTTTTTGATGACTAAAAGTTGGCGAACAAACATGTAGGACATCGAGCGACGTTTGAGCGAGCATTTCGTCAACGTCCGAAAAACTTTGGGTTGTGGGAAACATTGCCGCAAAACTGTCAGCATGGGCGCGGTTTATATCAGCTACTGCGATAATCTCGCCGCCTGCTTTCTGGCTCGCGTGCGTGTGCCAGCGACCCATCAAACCAACGCCGACAATTCCAACGCGCAATTGACCGTTCGCGGAGACTGTGGCGCGAGTCGGTGCGGCTTCCATTGTTTTACTAACTGTTCCCAAAAACGTTTTTAATTAAATTCTTTGGTGTAATCTTCAAGCTTAATCACCTGCCGCGCTTCTGCCGAATCGTAAGCGGCAAATACCAATGCCAGGGTTTTTAAGTTGTCTCTGACGGTTCCGGGCGGCGTTTTGTCTTCTCTAATCGCTTCGATAAAATTTGCAAAATGATAAGCGGTTGACGAAGCAAACGGATTGATGCCATCTTTGGCGATAATTTTTGATTTCGTGCCTTTTTGTAGAACCGCCTTTCCGCCTTTGACAAAATTCAAACCGAGAAACGGAATTTTCTGCCGGGTGTGCAATCCAGCTTCCAAGCGTATTTCGCCGCCGATTGAAGTATAAACGGAGGCGTTTTCGCCGTCGAGACGCATATCGAGATAGCGTTCGGGCGCGTTGCTCAAACGGTTCAGAATAATCGAGGCGGCGCGTCCGTCGGCAAATTCGAGCGTGATTAGATTTAGAGCATCCGAATGAAATCTTGATAAGGGATTCGGCATTTGCGCCGAGATCGCCACGGGCTCATCGTCAAAAAAATATCTGACGAGGGAAAAAACGTGAATCCCGAACTCGAAACACAAACGCTGCCGAAGCCGCCCGCGCCAATCGGCTTCTGTCATTTCATCCGGATGAAAAACCTGCCATGCTTGCAGAAACAGCAATCGTCCGAATTCCGGCGACCCGATTGCCGATTTTGCCGCTCGATGAATATTCATAAAAGGAAATTGATTATTGACCACGACGAAACGCCCAGCATCGTCGGCGGCGCGAACCAATTTTCGTCCATCTTCCAAACTTTCCGCCAGCGGTTTTTCGCAAAAAACGTGACAGCCGCGCTCTAAGCACATCAAAGTTTGCTCAACGTGGAGGGACGGCGGCGTACAGATCGAAACTATATCGGGAGCAGTGTCTTCGAGCATTTTGACCGGATCATCGAAAACCTCAGGCACTCCGAATTTTTCCTGCGCAATTTTTCGCGCTGCGTTATCAACATCGCAGCCGGCGACGATTTTGATTTTGTTTGCCAGAGTTGCGTAAGCAGGTAGATGAATGTTGCGGGTGACGGCTCCCAGCCCGATAATGGCGACACGTAATAGTTGTTGGTTATGCACTTGGTTTTTATTGCACAGGCCGCACGGCTTTCACATAAAATGCCGCAAACGGATAAATCAGACGACCGCCATTAGATTGCACTGCGTGACACTTTTCAATAAACTCGGATCGCAGTTTTT
The DNA here is from genome assembly GCA_040005335.1 of Pyrinomonadaceae bacterium. Taxonomy (GTDB): domain Bacteria; phylum Acidobacteriota; class Blastocatellia; order Pyrinomonadales; family Pyrinomonadaceae; genus JBBQUS01. The sequence goes on from JBDTZD010000404.1 coordinate 4,290, forward strand.
CCACTTTGTCCGGTGACCCTGTTGATAATCTTTTTCGGGCGATGCTCGAAAACGTGCGCTGAATTTCCCAGAAATCTTCCGGCTTTTCGATTACAGCTTGATGTCCATGCCAATCGGTTTGCAGATTAACAAATCCCGCTTGTCGAACCAGAGACGGAACCGACTGTGTGCGGTTGTGTGAGTGGCTAGCCAGGCTGGATTCTTCCTGTTCTTGTGGTTGGAGAAAATATTTTTCGACTAGCGCATCCAGAAAACCTGGCGCGATTAGGAGTTTGCCTTGCGATTTTGCCCATAAATCCGGCAGTCGCTTAATCCGGTGTATCAAGCCGGAAAGGGAAACAAACGGCGGTGCACTGCCCACTGCTAAAACCAATTTTCCGCCTGGACGCAAGACCCGAAAAATT
>JBDTZD010000141.1:0-4689 GCA_040005335.1 Pyrinomonadaceae bacterium
ACGGAGATAATTTCGAGGTGTTGGATGTAGTTCCTGACAGCCCAGCCGAAAAGTCTGGTATCAAGTTAGGAGATAAAATTTTAGCTGTTAATGGGAAACGCAGCGACCTACTTAACTTGCCTGAAGTGCGGTTAATCTTAAAAAGCAGTGAAGCCAAAGAGCCTGTTAAACTAACTCTAAAATCGGGTCAAAATCAGCGCGAAGTTCTGGTCATTCTAAAAGACCTTGTTTGATCGTTCAGCTCCGGAAATCCGATAATTTTTGGCTAGAGACTTTTCATAGCGAGCAAATCACGCTATTGCTCAATTTTCTGTTATCAAACTCTTTACAACCAAATAATTAACAATGAAAATAATTTTAACTAGCGGCAAAACTTTTGTTCTAACTCCTCACCGAGGACTATTTGTTTTATTCTTTTGGGCTATTCTCCAAATAAATCCGATACTTTGCCTGGCGCAGCCGGATGCTCAAAAGAAAGATGCCCGCTTCTTTGAATCTGCCGCCGTCAAAGCTTACCAGGAAAAAAACTATTCATCCTTTCTGGAAAATATGAGAGCGGCCGCAAGTTTGCGCCCGAATCATCCCCGATTGATGTATAACTTGGCCGCTGGATACGCCTTAACCGGACAATCGGGAGAAGCGTTGGTCTGGCTTAATAAACTTGCGAAGATGGGTTTGGTTTATCCTGCGAATAAAGATAGTGATTTCGATTCAATCAAAGAATCAAGCGAATTCAAAACGATTTTGCAGAAATTTGAGCATAACAAAGCTCCTGTCAGCAACAGTACGATTGGCTTTACGGTTCATGAGAAAGATTTAATTCCGGAGAGCGTAGCTTATGATCCTGCGACAAAAACCTTTTATTTGAGCAGCATTTACAAACGTAAAATCGTCAGTATCAATGAAAAAGGTGAGGTCAAAGATTTTGCCACAGAGAACAGTGGTCTCTGGAGCGTGATGGGCATGAAAGTGGATACAAGACACGGGCATCTTTGGGTTTGCACGACGGCACACCCGCAAATGTCGAATTATAAAAATGAGGAAAATGGTAGTTCCGCTCTTTTCAAATATGATTTGCCAACTGGTAAAGTCCTCAAAAAATATTTTTTGACCAATCAACCAAAGCTTCATTGGTTAGGCGATTTGATTATCAATTCGCGGGGCGATGTCTTTGCCACCGACAGCCTCGCCCCAGAGATTTATGTTGTCAGGCATCAGAAAGACGAATTAGAGTTATTTCTGACGAGCGAAATGTTTAGTTCGTTGCAGGGTCTTGATTTCACTCAAGACGAAAAACATCTTTTTGTTGCTGATTATGCCAAAGGCATTTTCATCATTGACCAGCAAACAAAAAAAATCACTAATCTTTCTCCGCCGGCTGATTCTACGCTCCTTGGTATTGATGGTCTTTACTTTTACCAAGGGAGCCTCCTTGCCGTTCAGAACGGAGTTAATCCGCATCGCGTTATTCGCTTTTATCTAAACCGCGACCAAAATAATATTGAACGATCTGAAACGCTTGAAGCAAATAATCCGGTATTTGACGAACCAACGCTCGGCGTTTTGTTCCAGAATAGTTTCTATTTTGTAGCTAACAGCCAATGGGGGGCGATTGATCAAAAAGGAAATCTAGCACCGGCAGAAAAGCTGAAAGATCCGCAAATTCTCAAAATCAATCTTAGGCATTAGAACGATTCGGACATCAGATTACTGATTCGCGAACGGGCTGGATTTGCTTTAAAAACTTATTTTATTCTTTAAGCAGCTTAGTAAATCGCTCGTCGTTTCTCAATTCATCCCAAACAGGATCGTAGCGAAACATCGCGTAAGGTAACACTTTTTTCTCGTAAGCCTGCTGGAAATATGCAAAAGACTCGTCTTTTTTGCCGAGCGCATAACTAACTAAAATCAAATCTGACAATATTTCCGATTCTTTGACGGTTTTAAGCTGTTTGAAAATCTCTTCAGCTTCAGCAGTGCGTCCAGTTTTAGCATAAAAGAATGCAAGCGAACCGCGAGCCGTATTTTTTTCCTCTCCCCTCTCAATATCGGCTTTTGCTTGGTCAATTGCATCATTGATTCTGCCATTAAAGAAATAAGCGTTTGCCAGAGCCAACTTATTTGAAGGCGCGTTCGGCGAAAGCTCCACGGCTCTTTCGCAATATTTGATAGCTTCGTCAAACTTGTGTTGAAAAATCAAAACGGTACAAAGCGTGTTGTTGCTAACGAGCGAAAGCGGATCGTACTCTTGCGCCAGCCGCATTTCGCGAACCGTCCCGTCCAAATTTTCGGTCGCCAGCAAATTCCAACCGTAACGGACGTGCGCCGTCGAATTATAAGGCGCAAGTTCGATGGCGCGTTCAAGCGAACGCCGTGCCGTCATACGGCCATAAGGTTCAGAACCCTGGACAAAAGCAATAGCAATGTGCGCTTCGGCAAGCGAATCATTGAGGGCAAGAGATTTTTCAGCAGCAGCGCGAGCTTTTGTCAGCATTTCGGCGGAGTCCGCGAAATGATAATAGCCGAGCATATTGTAGGAATCAGCGAGCATCGCATAAGCCTGCGCATAGTTCGGGTCAAGCTCGATGGCTTGCTGAAAATTCTTAACTGCTTTTTGTAAATCGTCTTTCGTTCGTTTGTTCCAAAAATAGACCCCCAGTTGATAAGCCTGAAATGCGGCAGGCGCGGTCGTCGGACGTTGCTCGATAACATGCCACTGTTGAGGCGTAAGTTTGAAGGCAAGAGCTTGCGCGACCTTTGCTGAAATCGAATCCTGGATGGCAAAAATGTCCTTAGATTTCTCGTCGAAATGCTCCGCCCAGAGCGGTTTGCCATCAGCTACATTAACAAGCTGCACCGAAACCCGAATTCTCTCCCCAGCGCGCTGCACAGTTCCTTCCAAAACAGCTTCGACGCCGAGTTCACGTCCGGCGTCCGATGGATTTTGATCTGGATTATCGGTAAAACGAAACACTGCGCTGGTCGAGCGCACCGGAATTAGTTGAAGCTTGCTGAGACGCGTAATCACAGCGTCCGCCATTCCCAATCCCAGTTTTTCTTCTGTGCTTTCATCGCCAATTGGTTTAAAAGGCAAAACGGCGATTGATTTGACATCTTTTGCCGCCATAGCAGGCTGTTTCGTCGGCGTTTGCCGATAAGCGAACCAGCCGAGCCCAAGCAGAAGTCCGACAACAGCCAGAATGGATAAACCTGTTGTTAACCATATTCTGCTTGATGATGTTATCGGTAATTGCGCTCTGGTTGCCGCGTCTGGCACGTCTGAGGTTTCGGGCGCGTCATCTGCGACGAGCCGGAGATGTCCGGCGTTTGAGCGTGAATAAAGACTATTTTCATCAGTCAGATTGGAAGCCGGCAATTGCAGGTCTGTTAATTCGGGCAATGTTTCAGCCGAGACGATTTTTTGAACCTCTGAATTAAAACGATAACCGCGCCGGTTGACCGTTTCAATGTAAGGTTGACCGTTTGGTTTTTGCCCCAAAGTTTTTCGCAAAACATAAATGTATTGCGTTAAATTCGCATCCTCAACAAAGCTGTCGCTCCAGAGCTGATTATAAATATCTTCTTTTTCGATTATTTGTCCCGATTTTTGAACCAGGATGAGCAGCATTTGGAAAGCCTTATGCGTGAGCATCAGATGTTCACCATTTTTCAACAACTGTTGCGACTCGATTTCAAGACGAAAGTTATCAAACTCGTAACCATCAATTTTACGAGTGGACATCACATATAAATTTCTCTGATTTTCAAGCACGATTTTTTGCTCTCTCAAATTCTGATGCACGAGAATGCCGCGACGTTTGTTAATTGTCAGGGTAAAAATACCCGTCTTCCCTAACTAATTCCGCAAAGCGTCTGAATTAAGATATTTGATATTTCTCAAATCTCAAAATTGACTAAAAATTGATGGATTTTATCCATTTTTTTGAGGACTTGCAGAGTAGTTTTGTGCGAATTTTGGACTTACCGACGCAGCTAACACTCGCGCGGCAGTATAAATTTTAAGGAGTTAAAGATATGTTAAAAGCCGTTTCCGCTTACTCAGCAAGAATACTGCACGAATTGAAACCCGCCGCTGCACCGACAACAGCGGTCATGGATAACCGTTTGCAAGCCCTCAAAGTTTTGTCACATTCGATTTTGTCGGAAATTGAAGCACTCCGCAGCGAGGGGAAAATGAATTCCAACTCAAAAATTGATTTAGCTGGTGAAGTGCAAAATTTTGAAGCGGATTTAATTCGCTGCGCACTCGTCCGCACCGGTGGCAGACAACGCCAAGCGGCTCGTTTGCTCAACGTCAAAGTCTCCACGCTCAACGCTAAAATCAAACGCTTTGGAATCACTGCTAACGGCTTGAGCAGTCTGGAGTTTTAACATAAAGTCTCTGTCATCATCCTGAATCTACCAGCTTTCAATAATTCACGCGGCAACAAATAAAGCAAAAGAAACAGGTGCGGGCGTTCTTGTCCGCACCTGTTTTGTTTGGATAACAATTTAGAGATTAAAAGAGCAAATAATCTTGTCGGCTTGCACTTTGCTTAAGATTGTTTATAATTTTCGTTTTGCTGCGGAATCTCGCAACCGCAGATTTTGCCGATGTAGCTCAGTTGGTAGAGCAGTTGATTTGTAATCATCAGGTCGTAGGTTCGATTCCTATCATCGGCTTCAATA
>JBDTZD010000095.1:0-4684 GCA_040005335.1 Pyrinomonadaceae bacterium
GAAACAGCGTAAATAAAAGAATTACTCGCTGCATCTATTTGCCTGATGCGTGATTCGGGGGTGTTTGAGGTAACAAGAAAAATGTTAGCTAGATCGTGTGTCTCAAACAATTCACGGAAATTCTGGAGATAAAACTCAAGCGGCAAATCCGGCAAAATCAAACCATCGGCACCTGCCTTTTTTGCTTCGATGCAAAATTTCTCGACGCCGTATTGTAAAATCGGGTTTAAACTGCCCATTAAGATCACAGGCATTTCGACTCCGCGTTTTCTAATCTCTCGCAAGGTTTCCAGCGTATAGGCAAGCGAAGCGCCGTTAGCAAGCGCCGCTTCGTTAGCGTGTTGAATCGTCGCGCCATCAGCTATTGAATCGGAGAAGGGAATTCCGAGTTCGATTAAATCAACTCCGCTGGCGTCAAGCGTTTCGACAATTTCAACGGTTGAATCAAGCCGAGGGAATCCGGCCGTTACAAAAATTGAGAACAGTTTTTTGTTTTGAGAAAAAAGTTTTGATAAACGATTGTTAAGCATTGTTTTTCTCAATATAGTCTAAATAAGTTGCCATATCCTTGTCGCCGCGTCCCGACAGACAAACGACGATAATTGAATTTTCGGGCATTTTTAGTTTCGGCAAATATGCGATCGCGTGAGCCGATTCGATTGCGGGAATTATGCCTTCGGTGCGAGTCAGTTCAAGTCCGGCCTTCATTGATTCGGCGTCGGTCACGTTAACGTAGGAAACTCGCCCAGTCGTATGCAGATGCGCGTGCTGCGCGCCAATTCCGGGATAATCGAGTCCGGCGGAAATTGAATGGGCTTCCAAAACTTGTCCGTCGGCAGTTTGCATCAGCAGTGTGCGCGAACCATGCAAAACTCCGGCTTTTCCCAAAGCAGTTGTTGCAGCGGTTTTGTCGGTTTCGACGCCTTCACCGCCTGCTTCGACGCCTATTAGTTTTACTTTCTCGGCATCGAGGAACGCCCCAAAAGCCCCGATTGCATTACTGCCGCCGCCAACGCAAGCTACTACCGCATCAGGCGTCTCGCTGCCTTCTTTTTCAAGCAACTGAGCGCGAATTTCCTGGCTAATAACCTTTTGAAAACGCGCCACCAAATCTGGAAACGGCGCAGGCCCTACTGCTGAACCAATTAGATAATGCGTGTCATTTGGATTAGCAATCCAATCGCGCATTGCTTCGTTGGTGGCGTCTTTGAGAGTTTTACTGCCGGAATAAACCGGAATTACAGACGCGCCGAGCATTTTGATTTTTTCGACATTTGGCTTTTGTCTTTCGACATCAACGGCGCCCATAAAAACTACGCATTCAAGATTCATCAGAGCGCAGACTGTTGCTGTCGCCAGCCCGTGCTGCCCGGCTCCGGTTTCGGCAATAATTCGCTTTTTGCCCAACGCTTTCGCGAGCAGGATTTGCCCGACAGTATTATTGATTTTGTGCGAGCCGGTATGATTTAAATCTTCGCGCTTGAGGTAGATTTTTTGATTAAGTTTTTCTGATAATCTTTCCGCCAGATAAAGCGGCGAAGGCCGCCCGACGTAATCTTTGAGAAGGCGCTGAAACTCGATTTGAAATTCATCGCTTTCAATAATTTCCAGATAACGCGATTGCAGCTCGAAGATGTTTGGGAACAACATTTCAGGCACAAACGCACCGCCAAACTCGCCGTAAAAACCATTTTCGTCAACCGTGTATTTCATAAACTTTTAATAATTTCAGCGGCAATTTTTGGTGATTTTATGCCCGGAGCAGTTTCTGCACGACTGTTGATGTCGAGAGCGTAAAGCGGCAATCCGGCACAAGCTGCAATGGCTTCAGCCGCGTTTTCTGCTCCAACTCCGCCGCTCAGGAAAAAAGGTTTGTTAATGAGTAATTTATGCAAAATCTGCCAATCAAAGCTTTCGCCGCTGCCGCCATGATTCATAGTTTTAGTGTCAAATAAAAAATAGTCGCAAACGCTTTCATACTGTCCCAAATTAGCGCCCTTAAAATTATTGTCAACCGCAAACGCTTTTATAACCTGCAACCCGCTCACCTTCAAATTCTTGCAAAACTCTGGTGTTTCCTGCCCATGAAGCTGAATAAAAGATAAATTTGTCTGCTCGGCAATTGTAATAATGTTTTCCAAACTTTCGTTGACAAAAACTCCGACGCGTTTGATTTCCTCAAACTGAGGTAAACCTTTAATTGTTTCAGCTGAAACAAATCTGGGCGATTTCGGATAAAAAATTAAACCGAAAAAGTTTGGTTTAAGCGCGCCAATCTCGCACATATTTTGCGCATCGGTCATTCCGCAAACTTTGATTTTCAGTTTACTCATAACGTTTTCAGCTGCTTAATCAGTTCTGCGCAGGCTGCTGCCGGATCAGCAGTTTTCATAAACGTTTCGCCAATCAAGAAGCCGCTAAAACCCGCTTGTTTTAGTTCTAAAATTGTCGCCGTATCAGCTAAACCGCTTTCTGAGATTTTTGTTATTTCAGCCGGGAGTTTCGCGACGATTTTCAGCGAACGATTAATATCAACCGAAAAATCGCGCAAATCCCGGTTGTTAACACCGATTGCCGAAATGTTGTCAAGATTGTCGGGCAATTCATCCAAACTGTGAATTTCGAGTAAAACTTCGAGTTCTAATTCGGCAGCGACGTGGGCAAATTCTTTAATCTCTTTTTCGTTTAAAGCGGCTGCAATCAGCAGAATTGCGCTGGCACCAATGTCGCGAGCTTCCAAAATTTGATGTTTGTCAACAATAAAATCTTTGCGCAAGATAGGAATCTCAACTTCTAAAAATGCGTTTATTAGATCAACGTTTGAACCACCGAAAAATTCACTGTCGGTTAAAACTGACAACGCGCTTGCGCCAGCAGCCTCATAACCTTTTGCAATTTCGAAAACGTTAGCCTTTTCTTTAATCCACCCTTGGGACGGCGAGCGGCGTTTAAATTCAGCAATAATTCCAACTTTGTCCGGCCGATTTAATTCCTTAACAAACGATTTACGCGGCGCATTGAAAAGCTCGCTCTGACGCATCAGTTGCGGCGGAATGCTTTTCCGCCGGTGAGCTACCTCGCGACGTTTGTGAACAATAATTTTATCGAGAATCGTCATTTTTAGTTTACGGATTTCAGCGTGTTAAAAGCACGGGAACTCGCGCCGGATAATAAACTTTCTGCGGCGCGGCTGCGGCATTCCTCAAACGAGAATTCGGGTTTGACCAGCCGCATTGCAAAAGCCGTGTTAGCAATGACAACAGCATTTTGCTGATCTGTGCCTTCGTTATTGATGATTTGTAAAAACTGTTTGCCTGCTTCTTCGATTGTTTCACCGCCGCGCAATTGGTTTTGACCAATGGTTTGAAATCCCAAATCTTCCGGATAAAAAGTTTCGGCTGTTTCATTTGAAACCACATCAAAAGCTGCCGTCAGTGAAATTTCATCATAACCATCGCGCGCGTGAACAAGTGAAAATTGCTGCCCTGAATCTTCCAGAAAATACCGATAAAGCCGCAAAACGGCAGGTTCGGCGACTCCGATAAGCTGATATTTTGGTTGCGCTGGATTAAGCAAGACTCCCAAAAGATTAAAAAATGTGCGAAAACCGATTTCGCGGCGAAGCGGCGCAACTGCTTTTAATGCCGTCTGAAAAAGCGGTGCGTGAAGATAGCAAATATTCGCTTCTTCAAGCTGTTTTCGCAAAACCTGTTCGTCATTGGTAAATTTTATTCCTAAAAACTGCAGAACATCGCTTGAACCGCAGCCTGATGTCGCCGATGAGTTACCGTGTTTGGCGACTTTGAAACCAGCGCCCGCCAGCACAAATCCAGAGAGGGTCGAAATGTTAAAACTGTGTTTGCCATCGCCTCCTGTCCCGCAGACGTCAATCGCGTCAAAATCAGTGAAATTTAGTTTCTGTCCGTTATCGCGTAAAAGGGCGTGAAAACCGCGCAATTCTGACAAACTCATGCCGCGCAATTGAATTATCGCTAGAAAAGCGGCTGCTTGCGAGACAGGGATTTGACTTGACAGCAATCGTTCGAGCGCAAATCTTGCTTCTGTTTCACTTAAAATCTGACCGCCTAAAATTAAGGCTAAAATATCTTTCATAAAGCCAGCCAGTTTTTGATAATTGTAGCGCCTTCAGGCGTTAAAACCGATTCCGGATGAAACTGAATTCCGCGCACGTCAAATTCACAATGCCGCAAAGCCATAATTCTATTTTCCGCGTCGGTTGCGGTAATTTCCAAACTGCTGGGAAAATCTTTGTTTGAAACGACCCACGAATGATAGCGTCCGGAGACAAATTTGTCTGGAACGTCTTGAAATAGTTTATCGCCGGGCGCGTTGACATGCGTTTCGAGTCCAAAGCCATGACAGACTCGCTCCATATTTTCGAGCTTAGCGCCAAAAACTTCGGCGATACATTGATGACCGAGACAAACGCCTAAAATAGACTTACTAGGAGCAAAATGTTTAACCAGTTCCGGCATGATCCCGGCTTCAGCGGGTAAACCGGGACCGGGCGAGAGCAGAATTTTATCGTATTTTTCCGCTTCTGAAATCGTGATTTTATCATTGCGAAAAACGTCCGGCATCGTTCCGCTAATTTCGCCGACCAGCTGAAAGAGATTAAATGTAAACGAATCGTAATTATCGAGAAGCAATATTTTCATAAAAA
>JBDTZD010000283.1:0-4638 GCA_040005335.1 Pyrinomonadaceae bacterium
CCTTTGTGCTGAACTTCAAAAACGTGCGAGAGACGTGGCGATTTCGCATTGACGCGCCAAACAACATCATAAAACTCAAATTCTTTTTGCGCCTGAAAACCTAAAATCTCGCCGATTTCGCAAAGCATAATTTGTATTTCGCCATGCGAAAGTTCGGTTTGATTAGCGGGCTGAAAATCTTTATTTTGAACTTCAAAGGCAGTGTTCTCTGATTCGACTAAAGCTAAACCTGTTTTTGTTAAAGTCCAGATGCCGCGCGTTCGTTTGATAAACCCTCCTTGGTCTAATTCCCGGCCGGCGCGTTGAACGTGCAGTCGCCATTTTTCAAGCCTTCCGTTTTGAATTTCTTTTTTATCAAGCTGCGGAAAATAGCTCACCAGTCGGTCATACAAAAAACGGACGTCTTCTGAGCCGCCCGTTGCAGCTAATTCCTGCAAGATCGGTAGTTCAAGACGATTTGAAAGCGGAAAGTTCATTACTCTACAAAAATTTCGTCCAAGTAGCACCAACGCCAATTTTCACCGGGTTGAAATGATTGGATTACCGGATGCTGCGTGCCGTGAAAATGTTTAGTGGCGTGGCGGTTTGGAGATTGATCACAGCAGCCAACATGACCGCATTCTAAACACAGCCGTAGATGCACCCAGCGACCACCAATTTTTAGGCAGTCTTCACAGCCTTCGGGCGTATTTGCAGCGTGTTCGTGAGCAGTTCTCAAATGTTCGCAATTTTCCATCTTAATTTCCCTAATTCTAAAACTTAGTGATTCTGCCAACCGGATACAAGCCGATATTTTTATCAAAGTAAGGTGAATGTTCGTAGAAGAAATTGAGCCGAGCATTTGGGTTGGCGGCAAAACTTGTGTCCGTTTTCAATTTATTCTCAAACTCGCCGCGCAGAGCGGCGTCGTGAGCGAGCATTTCGCGCGCCAGTTTTTCTAACACATAAGACTCGCCGTATTCCTTTTGTTCGAAAATCGAATTGAAAAATCCCCATCTCACGAATGAATCAGGGGCGGACGGTTCAAGCAGATGAATCGCTACTTGCGCGGCCGGCTGCTGTAATCTTACTAAAACCGAACCGGCAGGAAATTCACGCTTCTGGATAATTTTTGCAATTTTAAAATCGCGCAGCATCACTCGGCTTTCAAATGAAGAAGTTGCCCATTTTAGCCCTGTCAAGTGATAACTTTCAATTTCAAAAGTTTGCGCGGCTGGTAATTTTTCAAGGTTTAAATCATGCAATTCAAGTTTTTCAATAACTTCCGTCCATTGCGGCGGAACAATATACGCGAGCGGCGGGACAACCATTTCGGCAATTTCAGTTTGATTGAAATACGGAACGGTTAAAGTTATCGGCTTGGCATCATCGAACTGCACCCAATTGGTGCCGGAAACGTCGCTTTTTTCGACATGCGATTCAACCGCTTTCAGTTCAAACGGCGTTGATTTACCGTTTAATTTGAGCGATAGCGGGAAGACGGCTTGCGAGTCGTAGGTTTTAAATTTACTTTGAGCTTCGGCGTCAGCTTGTTTGATTGCCGTTAGTAATTCGTCGGTATTTTGATTGACTTCCGCGAGCATCATTCGCAAAAAATCGTAAGTCGCTAAAACGCGTGTTTTATATAATTTGAGCATATGCGTTTCAATCAGGACGGCGGGACGGTTTCGCAGAGCGGGATAGCCGGTAGCAAAACGAGGGGTGTAGAGAAATTCTCCGATTCCCTTGGTCAAATCGCGGTTATCTATAAATTCCAAATAGGGAGCGAGCAAATGCCCGGCTTTTTCCGTGGCACCGACGGCGCGTTTTTCAATAGCCGTTGCCAGCCAAGTTTTAATTGCCGGAGCGAGCGTTTCATGATGCTCAACCTGATAAGTTAAATCGTATTGATAATCTGCCCCGTCCGTAACATGACAGTCAATAAAAAGATCGGGCTGCCACATGTTCCAAAGCTTTAGCCAACTGCGAGTTTCCGGTTCGTCCGCTTTCATATAATCGCGGTTAAGGTTGATGTTGCGGGCGTTACCGCGAAAACCGGATTCTTCGGGTCCGTTCTGATTAATTCGATTAAAAGCTCCAAATCGCTCGTGACCGTCGGCGTTATATACAGGCTCAAATAATATAACAACTTTATCAAGCAGTTTTTCCTGCGTACGGGTAATTGCAATGTCGCGCAGCAGCGCCAAACCTGCGTCTTTACCGTCTGGTTCACCGGCGTGAATACAGGCTTGGATCAGAACAATGGCTTTTCCCTGTTGCCTGGCTTTTGCGGGCGTGAAAGCCTTATTTTTGGCGGCAATAACAAGGAGCAAATCACGTCCTTCGCCGGTTTTTCCAAAAGTAGTTAGTTTAAGATTAGTCGAAGCCTGATCGAGCCTGGTTAAATATGCAAGCGTTTCACTATAGCGCGGCGTTGTCCGGTAACTGGATCGCTCGGCTGGCGTCTGCCAATTATCCTTTTGGGCTTCAATCTGCATCACACAAGAAAATAAGAACAAAAAAAACGAAAAAGCAACGGAAACTTTGTTAGGCTTTATCATTCGATTACTCAATAATATAATTTCGGTGTTATTGTTCATTTTTTATTTTCAAATTTCAAATCTTGACATCACAATAGCGTGGCTTTTCTTGTAAAATACCTAATATATGAAAGTTTTTCGTGGCTCCTGGTTGTTGATATTTCTTTTATCGGCAGTTTTTTCAGTTTTCGGACAGAATCGTGAACGCTCTTTTGATGTTCAACATTATATTATTCGGACAAGTTTTGATCGCCCAAGCAAAACGGTTAATGGGGACACAACGGTGCGGCTCGGGCCACTTGCCTATGGTTTCAAAGGTTTTTCTCTGGATGCTGTCAATCTGCAAGTTCAATCGGTTATTCTGGAAGAAACCGGCAAACCGCTGATTTTCAGCAGCGCTAATAACAAACTCAACATTACGCTTGATAGAGCGTATGCGCCCGCTGATTTAATTTCCGTTCGCATCAAATATCGCATCGTCAAACCCAAAGCCGGAATTTATTTTGTGGATGCGCTTAAAAAAGACGGCACAGAAATTCGCGCGGCGCAAATTTGGTCACAGGGCGAAGCCGAAGAAAATCGTTATTGGTTTCCGTCGTATGATTTTCCCGACGATAAAGCTACGTCCGAGCAATTTATCACGACGACCACTCCCGACGAGACGGCGATTGCCAACGGCGAACTTGTCGAAGTTAAAACTAATGAGGATAAAACAAAAACCTTTCATTATCGAATGAATGTGCCTCATTCAAGTTATTTAACGTCGCTTGTTATCGGCAAATACACAAAAGTCGAAGACAAACATCAAAACGTCCCGCTTGGTTTTTACGTTTACCCTGGAACCGAAAGTATTGTTAAACCTGCATACGGCAAAACGGGGAAAATGATTGCGCTTTATCAAGAATTGCTCGGCGTCAGATTCCCTTATAACAAATACGATCAAACCGTGGTTGGAGCATTTCAGTTTGGCGGCATGGAAAATATCACAGCGACGACGATGGCTGATACTGAGATTTATGCTGCCGGGGAAAAGGGCGCTCTTCTGCCGGCCACCGAAGTTCTGGTCGCCCACGAACTCGCCCACTCCTGGTTTGGTGATCTTGTGACTTGTAAAAACTGGGCAAATTTGTGGCTCAACGAAGGTTTTGCGACGTTTTTTGAATCCGTTTATCTCGAACGGGAATATGGACGCGATGCTTATTTGAACGATTTGCGAAACAACGCCGCACAATATTTTAATGAAGAACCATTTCTCAAACATCCGCTTTTGAATTTGCGAGCCCAGCCTAATATTTTGCTTTTTGACGCGACTACTTATAAAAAAGGCGGTTACGTCGTTCATATGCTGCGCGAAACCGTTGGCGAAGAAATGTTTTGGAAGTCTCTCAACGTTTACCTCAATCGGCATAAATTCAACAATGTAGAAACTGCAGATTTGCAGCGCGCTTTTGAAGATACGACGGGAAAAGATTTAAATTGGTTTTTTGAGCAGTGGGTTAGAAAAGCCGGATTTCCGAAACTAAAAATCCAGCCGCAATATGACGCAGCCAATAAAAAGCTGCTTATAAACGTTACGCAAACTCAAGAGGCAAATTCACAAACTCCGGCAGTTTTTCGCTTTTCAACAATTGTCGAGATTGGAACGCCCGAAGGTACCAATGTCCAAAAAATAGAAATGACGGAGCGACGTCAAACTTTTACTTTTGATGCGCCCACCAAACCTTTATCAATTACTTTTGACCCGCGCGAACAGGTTTTGAAAAAAGGGGAAATCGAAGATTTGGCTGAGTTTCACACAAGCACCGCCAGGAAACAAATTTATCGCTTGAAATTAAACGTTCATTGATAATTCATTGCGAATTTCAAAATCATAAGTTTCTCCACGGCAAACTCTCGTAAAATATGCTTGCCCTTACTGAACAGGAAAATCCTCGAACCCGTGAAATTGATAAATTATCAACGCTTGAAGCCCTACGTTTAATCAATGATGAAGACAAACAAGTGGCTTTGGCGGTTGAAAGAGTTTTGCCTGAAATTGCGCACGCCATTGAGAAAATTGTCGAGAGGCTCAAAAACGGCGGCAGACTTTTTTATATCGGCTCAGGAACCAGCGGGCGAC
>JBDTZD010000168.1:0-4633 GCA_040005335.1 Pyrinomonadaceae bacterium
GGCGTAAGAAAGCCTGATGAATCCTTCGACTCCGAAACCAGCACCGTTGGTCGTCACAATGTGTGCTTCTTTGAGCAACAAATCAGCAAAGTCTGCCGAGGTCTTAATTCGCTCGTTAAAACAGCGGCGAACGTTGGGGAAAGCGTAAAACGCACCCTCCGGCATCTCGCAGGGCAAACCAATTTCGTTGAGAGCGGGAATTAAAAATTCACGTCGGCGTGTATATTCGGCGAGCATCCGATTAAGCGCGGCATTTGTTTCGCTCCAATTTTCCAGAGCCATCGCGCAGCCTTCCTGAGCAAACGATGTCGGGTGCGAAGTCGAGTGACTTTGCAGTTTCGCCATGCCGCGCGTCCATTCGGGATTTGCAATCGTGTAACCAACGCGCCATCCGGTCATTGCCAGCGTTTTTGAAAAAGTCCCGGCGATGCAGACATATTCCTGTAATTCTTTTGGCAAACTCGCCGTGCTGAAAACCTCAGCAGGCGGATAAACAAATTTCAAATAACATTCGTCGGAAACGACGTAAACATTATGTTCAGCGCAAACTTCGACGATTTTGCGAAATTCGTCCGCTGGAATCACTCGGCCCGAAGGATTTCCGGGCGAATTGATAATAATCAGCTTCGTTTTGTCAGTAATCGCTACTTTAACTTGCTCGGCGGTTAAAACAAAGCCGGTCTCTTCGGTTTCAATTTCAACAATTTTCGCCCCGGTAAAATTGACGATTTCTGGAAACGAAACCCAGTAAGGCTGGTGAATAAGAACCTCGTCGTCCCGGTTGACGAGAGTTAGCACAGCGTTAAAAATTGCCTGCTTGCCGCCTGACGTTGCCATCACCTGGTTTGCCGCGAACGAGACGCCGAATTCGCGTTCGTAGAAACCGATAATTGCCTTTTGCAGTGACTTCAGACCCGTTGTCGGAGTGTATTTAGTAATGCCGTGCTGAAGCGCTTCGATTGCATAATTTTTAATGTGCTGAGGCGTGTCAAAATCCGGTTCGCCAATACTCAAATCAATCACATCCGCGCCTTGCGATTTTAGGTCTGCCGCAATTGCCGCCGCTGCCAGGGTTGCCGACGGACGCATTCTTTTGACTGACTCTGAAACAGGAAAAGCCATAACCAATTTTCAATTAATTTTCTCTAAAAATTCGACTCGATTACCAAATGGATCTCGAAACTCAAAACGATTGTAGTTCGGGATTGGAATTGCTTCCAAAATCTCAGCGCCGTTTTCCTGCAACTTGATTCGCCAATCTTCTAAATTCTCGACTTCGTAAGCAAGGTGGGCTTTGGTTTTTGTCCGATCAAATCCATCTTCTGTTCCAATGTGAATTTGAAACGCCCCAACTTCGAGCCAAAATCCGCCGCGCGCCTTCAAAACTTCCGGTTTAGGTACTTCTTTCATTCCTAACAAATCCCGGTAAAAACGTCGCGCCGCATCTTCCGCCCCTTTGGGAATCGTAATCTGAGCGTGATGAACCCGCTCTAACACAAGCTTCATAAATCACCGTTTTCTTTTAACTTATCATTCATTTTTGCTTCGACCGATGTTGGAACCAGACCGTTTACAGCGCCGCCAAGCGTAAACACTTGTTTAATTAATCTGGAGGAAACATAAGAATATTTATCTGCCGCCATCAAGAAAACGGTTTGAATTTCCGGGTCGAGACGACGATTCATCAAAGCCATTTGCAATTCGTATTCATAATCGGCGACGGCGCGAATCCCGCGCACAATTGTTTGTACTTCACGCTCTCTGGCAAATTCAACGAGCAGGCCTTCAAAATCTTCGACAACTAAGCTACACTCGCCCGAATTAATGCCGGGCAAAATTTCGCCGAGCATCATGCGCCGTTCCGCCGCAGTAAACATCGGATTTTTATCAGGATTGTATGAAATAGCGATGATGATTTCGTCAAAAATCTTGCATCCGCGTTCGATGATATCGAGATGACCGTTAGTGACCGGATCGAAAGAACCTGGGTAAATTGCACGTCGCATGTTTATGATTAACAGAAATTAGCGAAAATAAATGTCAACGTAATCGGTTTCAATGTTGGTGCAGGGATTGAGCATTTCCTGGAGCCGCCAATACTTGCGCTTGCCGGTGATTTTAAAAGTCATCTCCCCTTCGCGGACACATTCCTTGCCGTCGTTGATGAAGCTCACCGTGGTGACGATTTTGCCATCAAACTTAAACTGGAATTTATCAATCTCGGTAATCCAACCGTCAATCGTGACAAAATCCGCATCTTTGCGGCTTTTTTGTTTGCCGGTAACGTGCAAAACGCCGTGTCGTTCGACCACTGTGGCGTTGCCAAAATAATCCCAGCCGATCCATTGCAGCGAAAATAAATGCCTGCCGAGCAGCTTAGTCTTAGCGGCTTTGTCATTGATCACAGTTTTTGTTTCTTGCGCTTTAATCGCCAAACTTGAGCCAGCAGCGCCGCAAACTAAAAATATAATCAGAAAAATGTTTCGCATTAATACCTCTTCAGTCATGAAAAATTCATGCGGATTATATAACATTCGGCTCGCTCATGCGCCGATTTCTCTCAGAATTAAATTCAAAATTTAGCTTCTAATTTTTTCGCTTTTTCTTCCGCTTCGCGGCGTTCCGGCAAATAATCAGGGCTCGGCGGCATGTTTCGCATTGCGTCCAGCATTTTTTTGGCTTCGGCTTTGCGGTTTGTATAAAAATAGGATTCAGCAAGATAAAGGTAAATAAACGAATTTTCTTTATTGAGCTTTAGTGCCTGCTCAAGATAATCAGCAGCTTTTTCAGCACTGCCGCCCATCAGTCCGCGCGTTTCGAGTTCGGTCTGGGCAAGGACGACGTAAGCCATCGCGCCTTGGTAATCCGGTTGAATTTCAATGACTTTGTTCATATTTTGCCGAATTTCGGAAAGATTTGCCGCTCCGTCCAGAACGTTGCCACTGGCTTGTCCGCCAAGATTTGCGCCCAACCAAAAATAGCCGTCCGCTTTTTCGGGTTGGAGCTTAATTGCTGATTTGCCTGCCGTAATCCCGTCTTTGAAAGACCGATCGCGCAAATCTTCATCTTTTGTATTATTGCCCATGAAGTAGTTAAATTTGGCGAGCTTCCAAGCGGCTTCGTAGTTATTGCCCTCAGCAACCCGCGCTCTTCGCAGAAGTTGCAAACCGTCCCGCAGCTTGGTCAAATCTTCCCGCTGTTTGTACAAATTGTCAGCTTTCGCGATAAGTTGAACTGCAGAAAGCGATTCTCCTGTTGCTTCGTCACTAGATTGAGTTTTTCCGCCGCAATTAAGGCATAATAGAGCGATAATCAAAACTAAATTTATTTTGAAAAGTTTTGCGTGTTTCATAAATTCTGTAATAGTTATGTAAGAATAGGGCTCCAACCACCGACTCTACTAATCATCATGGTAAATTACCCAAAAGTGCAAAAATAGGTTATATTTTTTCGTTTACAATCAACTTAAATTTTCCCTGAAACACAAGATAGCACACAACATTTCGGGCTTGAAAAGATAAATGCAACGTCAGAAAAAACAGGACACGAGGGCGGCTGCCTTTTACGATTTGGAAGGGACATTAGTTAGTACAAATCTCGTTCATACGCTGGGG
The DNA here is from genome assembly GCA_040005335.1 of Pyrinomonadaceae bacterium. Taxonomy (GTDB): domain Bacteria; phylum Acidobacteriota; class Blastocatellia; order Pyrinomonadales; family Pyrinomonadaceae; genus JBBQUS01. Next base: position 3,615 of record JBDTZD010000168.1, read on the forward strand.
TTTTATGCTCAGCGTCAGCAAGGTCTTTTCAAAACAATCTCAAAGAGCGTCAAAACACTGGCTAAAATTCCTCTTTTTGCGGCGACGGATTTGTACAGCCGCAACGTTTTTAACGAGGTCTTTTTCAAATCTTACGAAGGCGAATCCGAAGACCGTCTGCGTTATTTTTCGAGCGAGCTGTTTGAAGAAGTTTTGAAACCGGCAGTTTACCCCGGCACTTTTACGCTGATAGAGAAATCTAAAAAGCTAGGTTTGCAGCAGGTTGCCATTACCGGCGCTTTGGATTTTAGCGTTGCCCCATTATTGGAATATTTGGGAATCGAATGTTTTGTGGCAAACCGGCTGGAATTTGTCAACGGCTACGCGACCGGACGGCTGCTCCCTCCCGTGATGGCTTCGGCAACGAAGGCGAGGTGGATTCGTGAATTTGCCGAGCGTGAAGGTATTTCGTTATCAGACTCTTATGCTTATTCCGACAGCATTTCAGATTTGCCGATGCTCTCAATCGTCGGGCATCCGGCGGCTGTCAATCCTGATTTCAGATTAAAACAAACCGCGCTACAAAATGATTGGGCGATTTTAAATTTGAAGTAGTTGGAGATTTTTATGCAGACAAATTTAGAACAAGCTAAACAAGTGGTTTTACAACTGCCGCTAGAGGATTTACAGAAATTTGATGAATGGTTTGAGACTCAAAAGCAAAAGAAATCGAAAGGCGAAGAAAAAGATGCGAGGTTAAAAATTCAGCTTGAACGATATAGAGAAGCGCGAAAATGGCTTAGCGAACACTCCGAAGAATATATGAATCAGTGGGTTTGTCTGGAAGGCAACAGGCTTATAGCGCATGGCACAGACGGTTTGGAAGTTCATCGTCAAGCTAAAGCCGCTGGAATCGAAGAGCCTTTTTTACATCACGTCGTTGATGAAAGTTTGCCGTTCGGAGGCTGGTGATGGAAGAAACAATTTCGTTTGCCAAACAATATGAATACAACACTCTGAAAATCGGCATCACCCTTCCC
>JBDTZD010000048.1:0-4621 GCA_040005335.1 Pyrinomonadaceae bacterium
CCGGTTTTGGCACAACAGCCTGTAAGTTCGCGTGCGTCCGTTAAAAATATGAACCCAAACATCCAGACGGTTTTTTTGCCGAATCGTTCGCCGCTGATTTCAATGCGGATACAGTTTCTAATTGGCGCTGTTGATGACCCGAAAGGCAAAGAAGGATTGGCTAATTTAACCGCCGCGATGATCGCCCAGGGTGGTTCAAAGAAATTGAGCTATGACGAAATTACGGCGCAGTTTTATCCGCTGGCAACCAATTTCGGTGCGCAGGTTGATAAAGAAATGACGACATTTGTCGGCGCTACGCACGTTGATAATCTGGATAAATATTTCAGCATTATCCGGCAAATGCTGCTCGAACCGGGTTTTCGCGAGGAAGACTTTTCGCGGCTGAAGCTCGATCAAATCAATTATCTAAAAACTTCTCTAAGACAGGGCAACGATGAAGAACTTGGCAAAGAGCGGCTTTATAATTTGATTTACGCTGGATATCCATATGAGCATCCAAACGCCGGTTTAATTTCCGCGCTTGAAAAAATCACTCTTCAAGATGTCAAAGATTTTTACGCCAAAAAATACACTCATACGAAATTAGTTTTAGGTTTGTCGGGCAATTTCAGTAAGAAATTTGAGCAAGAACTGCTGACGGCTTTTGAAACGCTTCCAACCACTGCCAAAGTAATGGCGGCAAGCATTCCAACACAAGAGAAGGACCCAAATGCAGGAACAAAGATTGATATTATCCAGCGCGAAACTCGCGCCACGGCGATTTCGCTTGGGTTTCCGATTGATGTTAACCGCTCCAGCAAAGATTTCCCCGCGCTCGCCCTGGTTGCTTCATATCTTGGGCAGCATCGTTCGTCAAACAGCTATTTGTATCAGCGCCTGCGCGAAGCTCGCGGTTTAAACTATGGCGATTACGCTTACATTGAATATTTCCCGCGCGGAATGTTTCAGTTTGATCCGGACCCGAATTTAGCCCGTCATTCGCAAATCTTTCAAATCTGGATTCGTCCCGTCGAACCAAACAACGCGCATTTTGCTCTGCGCGCGGCGCTTTATGAATTCGATAAGCTGACGAAAAACGGAATGTCGCAGGAAACATTTGACGAGACGCGCGAGTTTTTATCAAAATACGTTAACATCTTGACGCAAACCCAGGATTCCGCTTTGGGTTATGAGCTTGACAGCAAGTTTTACGGGATTGGGAATTTCAACGTTTATATGAAAGATCAGCTTGCGAAATTGACCGTGACAGATGTTAATAGAGCTATCAAGGCGCATCTTGCCAATCAGCCGATGCGGATTGTGATGGTCACAAAAGACGCGGAAAGTTTGAAAAACTCACTTGTTGCAAACGCAGCTTCGCCAATCAAATACAATTCGGAAAAGCCGAAAGAGATTTTGGATGAAGATAAAATCATCGAAAACTATAAAATCACCCTTCAGCCGACGGACGTGACAATTACGCCAGTTGAAAAAGTTTTTCAATAAAAGAAGCCTTGTTCGTCATTTGGTTGTAGCGCAATCAATTATCTTTCGAGTTGCATATTTGTTATGCTTTTCGCTTTGCTAAAAATAACGCACAAAACATCATTTGAGGAGGACAAAACAATGTCAAAGAATCTAAATTTTGAGGAACTTGATTCCTTTTGAACGGACGAGCAAACGTCGCCAAGGTTATCCGTCCGAAAGTCAGGTTAAACGCGGCTTGAGAATTGTTCATGGCGACAAAGAACTGACGGAAAAACTTGGCAGAAACGATTTATGTCCGTGCGGTTCGATCCGTAGATTTTAAAAATTGTTGCTTGCGTGCGGGAAAACACGATGGTTCATTGCGCGACCACTATTTTTAGAGAATAAAACAAAAACCAAAGAAGCGCGTTTTAACCATAAAACGCGCTTCTTTTTTCTATGCAAGGCGGTAAAAAATCTTTTCCGCTTTTAAAATTTTCTGAAATTCATCGAAACTCATTGTTGATTTGCTAAATCAAAACTTTCATTTTACATTTTCAATTGTAAAATCTTTCCTTTTTCAACAACGGTAATATCATGAAAAACCCTCAATCAATCACACTTGTTACGCTCCTCTTGTTAGTCTTCAGTTTTTTGCCAAGTTCAGTATTTGCAAAGGATGAATGGCTCCAAGTGCGCTCAAAAAATTTTAATCTGATTGGTAACGCCTCCGAACGAGACATTCGCAAAGTTGCCACTAGACTCGAACAATTCCGTGAAACTTTTCGCCAGCTTTTTAAAATCAGTTTGAGTTCAGCTATTCCGACGAATGTGGTCGTTTTTAAAAGCGATAATTCTTATAAACCGTTTAAGCCAAAACGCGCCGACGGCAAGGCGGATACTTTCGTCGCCGGATATTTTCAGCCCGGCGATGATGTCAACTACATCACAATCTCTACCGAAGGCGAAGACGCCGATACTTACGGCACAATTTTTCACGAATATGTTCATTTTATCATCAACACAAATTTCGGGAAGTCTGAAGTTCCGCCGTGGTTTAACGAAGGTTTAGCCGAGTATTATCAAACTTTTGCGATTGAAGAAGATCAAAAAGTAAAACTCGGACTGCCGCAAAGCAATCATCTGCTTTTACTGCAACAAACTAAATTAATTCCGCTCGACACGCTATTTAAAATCAGCAATTACGCCCTTCATCAAAACGAAAACCATTCGCGCAGCATCTTTTATGCCCAGTCTTGGGCACTGATTCATTATCTTGTCCAGAGCGGAAAAACCGAAGGTCTTGGGAACTTTCTCACCCTGGCGATGAAAGACGTTCCGTCTGAAAAGGCTTTTCAAACAGCGTTTCAAACGACCTACGCGCAGATGGAGAAAGATCTGACAAAATACGTCGGACAAAATACTTACAAATATTCGGTTATAACTTTCAAGAACAAACTCGTTTTCGATGCTGAAATGCAAACCACGCCATTGTCCGAAGCCGCAAGCTTTGCCTATCTCGGCGATTTGCTTTATCACACAAACCGCGCTGACGATGCTGAACCGTATCTGCAAAAAACGCTCGCGCTCGCGCCTGATTCGAGCATGGCAAACACTACTCTCGGAATGGTCAAAATCAGTCAAAGAAAATTTGATGAAGCAAAAAAGTTTTTGGAAAGAGCAATTTCCGAAGACCAGAAAAACCATCTCGCTTTTTACCGTTACGCTTATCTTTTGAGCCGCGAAGGGCGCGACGAATTCGGCTTTGTTGCAGCTTTTCCCACGGAAAAAGCTGCCAAAATGCGTGAAATGCTGAACAAAGCAATTGCCATCAATCCGAGCTTTACCGAAAGTTATGAGTTATTGGCCTTTATCAGCCTAGTCAACAACGAACGACTTGACGAGGCGGTTGCGTACATGCAAAAAGCCTTAAAATATCAACCTGGAAATCAACGTTACGCGCTCAGAATTGCTGAAATTTACCTCAGGCAAGATAAATTTGCCGAAGCCTCGGCGATTGCCGATAAAATTGCTAAAACTGCGGACGAACCTGCGTTAAAATCGGAAGCCGAGGATTTAACTAATCAACTTCGGCAGCGACAGGATATAAACGCTCAGAATGAAGCCTCTCGTAAACAATACGAAGCGGCCATCGCCGAAGCCAGTAAAAACGGTAATAGGGTGATTATTACTCGTCGCAACTCAAACGAAAAACAACTCTCGCCAGAAGAATTAGCCAAAATGGAGGAAGCGGCAAACATGCGCTCGGTCAACCAATCAATAAGAAAAGCCGAGGGCAATGAAAAACAGGTTATTGGGCGGATTCAAAAGATTGTATGCCAAGGCAAAAATATTACTTACACCGTTAAAACAGATGGTGAGACCTTTACGCTATCAAGTAAAGACTTTGAGAATTTGGCGCTCACTTCGTTCGTCGCGGATGCCGCCAGCGTCCAAGTTGGTTGCGGCGCAAACTTCGCCGACCTTAATTCGGTTTTAACATACAGACCCGCCGCTGATGCTAAAAATACCAATCGCGGCGAATTGATCGCAGTGGATTTTGTCCCGACAAACTTTCGGATGATGCTCGCGAACGAACTTGAGAGCGAACCTGAAGCGGTTTACGTCGAGGAAACAACTTCTTCTTCTGCAGCGCCGCCTAAACCAGAAGAGTTTGAGACGGCGCGGCGCGCCTCCATGATGGAAGCAATTAAAAAGGCTATGCGTCAACCGCTGGCTGGCGAAAAGCGCGAAATGGGACTGATCGAAAAAGTTGAATGCGGCAACAAGGGGATGTTTTTCTATCTCAAAACACCAACGCAACTGTTTAAGTTAAGCGCTGCTTCGCCGCAAGCCATTCAAATTAGAGCGTTTACACCGGAAGTCGAACAAATCCAACTTGGTTGCAACCTTAAACAAGTGGATATTCCAATCGTTTTTACTTATAAGGAAAACCCAGACGCCAAAGCTAAATCCAATGGCGAAATCGTTGCCTTGGAATTTATGCCGAAAAGTTTTGTTTTGGAAAAATAAGCATTTGAAGTGGTAATCAAGACGAAAAAGAAAAAGCGTTTGCACCTGCAAACGCTTAAAAATTAATGGTGGAGCAGAGGGGGGTCGAACCCCTGACCTCGGCATTGCGAACGCCGCGCTCTGCCAAACTGAGCTACTG
>JBDTZD010000234.1:0-4619 GCA_040005335.1 Pyrinomonadaceae bacterium
CCCGCTGGTTCAAGGGTCGTAACTCGCCCCGAACAGTGCAGCGGTTGATGAATATCGCCCGCCAGATGCAAAATCCAAGCAAGAGCGACGGCGCGCTCAGCATTCGGCTGCATTGGATCGCGCAGTGTTTTTTCCAGAGCAAACAATCTTTCGACCGCATTTTGCTCATTCAGATTTGAATCCGTCAGATTTGAATCCGTCGGTTTTAAATCCGTCACAATTTCGACGCGCCCGTTTACATCGCGCCAAAAAGTGTCCATATAATGCCAACTGCCGTGATGAAATTCTTTATTGCGAACAGGGAAATTTTTGTCACGGATCAAATCAGCCCAAGTCGCTGTCGTGTCAAACATCTGCTCCTGCCGCGTCATCAAGGAACGCGAATCGGAGGCAAGCAAATTTAAAATGCCAGAGTTTTCCGGCGCCGCGAGTAATAATGCAATTGCTTTTTCCCGTGCCGCCGGAGTCATATTGCGCCAGGCGATTTCAGCCGAAATTTTATGTCCGGCGTCGTCCCAGGCAAAAACAGATGTGCAAAAAATTAAAACAAAAAAAAGTCCGAATATTTTTTTCATAAGAAGCTGTCAGTTTGGAGTCCAAGCGATGTTCTCGCTGGTTTCTCATCAAAACTATTTCCCGATCAAATCTTTTTCAGTCAATTTCGCCGCCGTTTGAGCGTCCGGCGAGAGCAAAGCTAAGCCGACATGCGGTTTGGCTTGGATATAAGTTGAAACGTAACGGCTGATGTCGGCGCGAGTCGTCGCCCGCAAATTCTTTTGATATCCGCGAAAATAATCAACGCTCGCCGTTGACCACCAAAAACTTAAAGTGTGGATGTATTCACTCGGTTTTTCGCGGTCGTACAATTCGCTTGCCGCCAGTAATGCTTTTGAGCTTTCAAGTTCTTCATCGGTGAAATAATTGGGGTTATTAAAGGCGGCGATTTCGGTATAAATCGCTTTGACTGCTGCTTGGGCTTTGTCAGGCGTGGTCACGGCGGTGATTTGAATCGGTCCGACATTGCGCTGCGTGTAATAACTGACTGAAACGCCGCTGGTCAAACGCGAATCAACCAGATTACGCTGAAAACGCGAATTCGGTTGCTGTAAAATGTATGAAAAAACGTCTGCCGCATAAGTTGATGCGTCGTCTTTGCCGATTGAGGGACCTTGCCAGCCAATTGAGATAAAAACGTTTTCGACTTCTGGTTTTTGAATTACTTCGCCGACGCTCGCTGTAAGTGGCGGATGTTCAACAAGCGGAAAGCGTTTGAATGGATCATCGGTTTTCTGCCAGTCACCAAATAACTCTTCAGCTTTTTTGAAAACGTCCTCCGGCACAACGTCGCCGGTCACGACAAGAGCTGAATTATTCGGCACATAATAACGAGCCTGAATCAAGCGCATCTGCGCGGTCGTTGCACTGTTGACGGTTTCGCGCGTTCCGCCCGGATTTTTTCGGGTTGGATATTTGTAAAAAAGTTTATCTTTGAGCTCCCGGTCGAGATAATAAAACGGTGATGCTTCCTGCCGGTCAAGTTCGGCAATGACATTTAATTTTTCACCCGCAAATTCTTTTTCGTCAAAAGTCGGAAAACGAACGGCATCGCGCAGACTTTGCATGATAATGGGCATGTCCTGACTAATCGCCGTATAATAATAATAAACGACTTCTTCCTGCGTCCGACCGTTTGGTTGCGGAATACCGAGATCGCCGATTTGAGATAAATATTTGTCTGAGGCGAGCGGAATTCCCTGCCTAAAACGTTTCACGGCGTCGTTGGTTTGAAACATCATATGTTCAAACAAATGCGACAAACCATTTAATTCGGGCGGTTCGGTAAAAGAACCGTTTCGCACCGCCAGCTCGACGGTTGCGACGGGCACGCTGGAATCTTTGAAAACAATCACGTCCAAACCGTTTGCCAGAGTTTTGGTAACAATCGGAACTTCCGTAGGTTGGCTGGAGAGCAGTGACGAGGAAGAGGTAATCGCTGCCGGTTTTGTCGTAACCGCCGCCGCGACGGGTTTTTTAATTTGAGGTTTCGCGTGTTGCGCTAACGCTGTCGAACCGCTCAAACTAAGCGCCAGCCAGAAAATAAAAAAATGCTTTTTCACAAAAATACCTTTCGTGCGTTAAAATTCAAATTTATCTAAGCAAATAAAAAAAGGAATACCAAATGGAACGAGACAATATGATGCACGGAGCGCGAACCGCGTTGAATCAAAATGAGGAAATGCGCGAATGGGCTGAGAATTTTTTAAAAGCCAAGGAGCGCGCGACGCAGCCTGCCATGACGGACGAAGAATTTAACAAACACTGGCGTTACGTGCGCCCCGAACGGATGCATGAAGGCGCGACGGAAGCCGTTCAGGCTTACAAACGAAAAGATAAGTAAAGGCGGCATAGTGACGGCGAGACGCGGAAAAGAAGTTGATCAATAGAAGCAGACCTAAATTTCCTCCGTGGCACAAAGCCAGTCGAGCAACATCTTTTCTTGAAGGTGAAGAGCGTGAACGGGTTTTTCCGTGGCTTCATCTGCGACTTGCGGCAGCTTAAAGAAAACTGATAATTGCTCCTGCACTCCCGAATAACCGCGTCGTTTGGCGAGGTCTAAAAGACGCGCAATCTCAATCACCAAGGGAGCGGCGAGAATCGAATCGCGACACAAAAAATTGATTTTGATTTGCATCGGCTGTCCCAAGAAACCTGTCACATCAATATTGTCCCACGCCTCTTTGTTGTCACCGCGTGGGCGGTAGTAGCGAATGTCCACTATGTGATCCTCAACCGTGTAACCCAAGATATCGTCTAAGACAGAGCCTTTCGTCGTTATCTTTGACTTCAGACTTTCAGCATCTGCTAACGCCAGCCCGTCACGATTACCAAGGATATTAGTCGAGTACCAGCCCTCGACTTTCAGGGCGCGCGTTTTAAAAGCCGGTGCAAGCACCGTTTTAATCATGGTCTGCCCAGTCTTGCCGTCCTTGCCGGCAAGTGGAACTTGGTTTTGCTTGGCAAACTCGACCAAAGCCGGAATATCTGCGGCGACTGACGGCGTGAAATTACCGTAACCCGCTCCTTCGGCAATCGCCGCGTAAGCATAAATCATTGCCGGAGCAATTTCCGGCGAATTATTGTCAAGCGCCTGCTCAAAATTTTGGAGTGAACAAAAAACAGCCGCGCTTTTATCAATAAATTTTTCGGTTGAGGCGAGATTTATTACAACCACTTGCTCGCATTTACTGACAACTTGAAACTCCAGAATGTTTTGGCGCACGGCGGCAATAGATGCTCGATGATTATCAACGAGGAGAATATTTTCACCCGCAATATTGCGGCAGAATTCGACATTTCCGATTGCCGGGAGCGGCGTGATTTGAGCGAGAGCCGGAGCCGCCAGTCGGTATTGCTCCAGCGTTAAAACGTTGTGCGTAGCGGCGGCAGTTGATAAATCATCAGCCGTTAAATCCCAACCGCCAAACAGGAGGTTTTCGTAACCAGTTAAATTGCTAACAAGTTCTTCAGGGAAAGCGGCAAGCGGCAAGCCTTCGAACCCAATTGTTTTTTGTTTTAATAGTTCAATCCCCGCCACAGCAGTGGTTGCCACCGCTCCGCCTAATCCAACTATCATGACGCCTAATTTATGTTGACTCATAATTTTCAGAAAGAATAGCGAACCGGACAATAAGGCAAATACTCTTTTAGAGTTTGCTCAAAAACCGCTAGTTCGCTTCGACGAAAATCATAATCATAAACTATTGTGTCCGGACGTGTCTTTTTCGGAACCTGAAGTTCGGGTTTCCACAAATACTCTTCGCCCTTCGGATTCCACTGCATATTTACTTTGTGAAGTTCAGCAGAGTGAGTTAGAAAAAATGCTTCGCACTGTAATTGCGCTTTAGCTTTCGCAGTTAAAGTTTCGTCAATTTCACGCCATAAATCCTGCCAATCGGCTTTCCACTTTTCTCCTTCGTAAATGATGATCGGTGCGAAACTGAAATGCACTTCGTAGCCTGCATCCACAAGTTTGTTAACCGATTGGATTCTTTCGCTAATCGGGCTGGTGCCAATGTCAACATAGCGCGCGATTGCCTGCGGCATCAGGGAATATCGGATCCGCGTTTTATTTTTTGGATCAATTGCGAGCCAATAATCATCATGAACCGTTTTCGTCGCAAATGTAGCTTTAGCAAATTCCATGGTCGCAAATTCTTTGACCAGAAACGCCGGATTATCGGTGATAAAAGAGTCGGCGGATAAATCTGCATTGCAGCCAATATCATAAGTCCAAAATTGCGAATCACATTGATTAGGCGCGGGTTTTGGTCCTAATTTCTGTTGATGCCGGTGAATTGAAGCGGCAATTTCTTCAACATTAACAAAGATTGTCAGCGGGTTTGAACCACCTTTGCGCCGCGCCACGTAACAATATTGACAGGAACTCAAACAGCCGTTTGAGTTTGAAGCTGCAATAAAATCAGCCGAACGCCCGTTTTTCGTGTGAGTTAAACCTGATTTGATGCCAAGCACCAAAACCTCCCTTTTGATCCGCATCCAATCGCTCGCCTCGGCTTCAAATAAATCAGGAATTTGCCAATGCGATTCGACTTCTTTGA
>JBDTZD010000090.1:0-4616 GCA_040005335.1 Pyrinomonadaceae bacterium
TCGTGATTTTGACAGCTTTCTGGACTAAAAAGTGTGTAGCTGATTCTTCGCGTTCGTTGGCAAAACGGAGCTTTTCCATTGGCAGCGGTTCGCGGCTCAATTCGCGAACACGATACACGCCTTTTTCCAAATCATAGATTGCACGACCTGCTTGGGTATAAGCGGCAAGTGCGCCCAAAACTGTGCTGCGATCGAGATTTAATCGCGTGGCCAAATTATCAGGCGTGTCAAACCAGGTTTCGCGCAGACCTTCAAAAACACGGCGCTTGGTTACCATATCAACATCGGCTCGCGGTGCCAGCAAATCAAAATTTCCAGCTTTTGACCAATCGTTTGCCGTCCATCCCGAAAGTCCGAGTGTGAAATTCATGTCGCCCAAATCCGCCACGTAAAATGATGGAAGACCAGTACCAAGCAGATGAACCGTAAATTTTTGAGCGACGGCAATCAGCCTTTCCAAAATCAACAGACGACGGCGACCCCAAACGCGGACGTCAATTTCTTCTGCGCCAGTGTAAATTGTCCGGGAGCAAACGAGTTCCAAATTCCACGGCTCAAAAATGATTTTGACCGGTTCACCGGGCTTTAAAATATAACGCAGTCCGCGCGGGCTTTGTCTTTCTTTGCGCCGTCGCAAAACAAAGCAGATGTTGTAAACATCAAGCGGATGCAAGTCAAACTGAATTGTGGGCAGGGACATCGCAGAACTTACCTGCAAAAATCCGCGCACCCAAGAGTCGGGCAAATCAATTTTGACTTCTTTGAAAGTTTCGGCGTTGGTCGTCGCGACTTCAAAACCGCTCGGATCAATTTCAAATTTGGTAGTTTTATAAGTACGGATTTTCTGGAATTCATCGTAAAGCGCGGCAGAATAATCAATATTTGTCGTCCCGCATTCAAATTCACGAACGTTTTCAAAAACTTCGTATTTTGCTCCCAGACGTCCGTAGCTTGATTCGTCTTCGGAAAAGCATTCGAAAAAAACTTCGTCCGGGTGAACCGTAATAACCGGGTCAAGAATAAACCACAAATCTCTGGCTTTGTCGTAAAGATATTTATAGTAATTTTGTCTGGCTTGATAATAAGGCTTCCAGCGCGCGCTGCGCTGACTGTAGAGATGATTGAGTTCGTCCTGCAAAACTTTGACTTTTCCCATGACAACAGATCGTTGCGCGGCGACTTCCTGCCAATCAATCTGCTCTCGCTCTCGCGCCCATTCTTTGTAAGCCGTTTTGTCTTTCGGCTTAAAACGCAAATCTGAAACAACGACATCATGGAGAGCGCTGATTGCTTCGCGAAATTCGATTTTTTGCCGTAGCTCAGCGACAAAATATGTCGGCTCACGTTTGGCGTCCGGGACAAAACTCATTGCCGTCGCCGTACCGGAACTCTCCACGCTGGAACTGCCGCGATATGCGTAATCAAACAGCATAATCTCTCCTGCGCACCTCCGTTTCTTTGATTTCGATCGGCAAAACGATTTCAGGAAATTTATGTCTGATTTTTAACATGCTCTGAATCGTCGCGGCTTTATCACCAATGGCGACGGTCGCTGATTGTCGTGCGAGAATTTGCGCGACAGTGTTTGCGGTTTCGGCGTTTTTCAACGCTTCACGTTCAAGCAGGGCAAGAATTCGCGTTTTGGCGGTTCGCGCACGATTAACGAGCGACAGAACTCGGACAAAATATGGCGCTAACTGTCGGATTCTCTCCGGCGAATCTGTCGCGTAATTTTCAAGATAATTTGTCACAAAAAGCTGCATGTTGACTGAAGGATGCTCGCTTAATCGGAGTAGATATTGGGCGCCGTTCTCAGCTTTAAAATAAGTTAAAAGCAAGTCTCGCCCAAATTTCTGTACCGGCTCGCGCACTGAATCGCAAATCGCCACCAGAATTTCCGGCGTTAGCTCAGCGGCAGTCAATTTGTTTCTAAACAATCCAAACCAAAATTCGCGTGAATCATCCCACTTTGCGTCAAGCGCGCGAACAATAAATGAAATTTCGCTTTCGGCAGTTGAAGTGTCACTTGCCAAAAACCGTTTTAAACCGCTCGTCGCTAACGCCCACGACGCTTGACGGACAGACAAAATTTCGTGGTTAGTCAAATCAATGATTTCTTCGGTTGTAAACTGTTCGTGCCAAGTATCTGCATTCGTTTGCAAGATGATACCGCCAGCTTCATTTGACTCTGGCGAAACGGCTTTAACGAGGCTTCGCGCTTCTTCCGCATTGGCATATTTTGTCCAGTTCGGCACTTCTGTTTTCAATACTTCTAGTAGCCGGGAGTGAACGCCTTTGTGCGTTTCGTGACTAATCAGCGCGGTTATGATCGAGTTAGTCAAGCGCGCCGTGAAATCAGGGTTTCTCGCGCTCAATCGTGCCACAATCGGACGCGTCGCATTATGAACGTCCGCCAGTTCGTGCATTAAGAGAGACAGAATAACGCTTTCGCGCCGGAGCAAATTTTCGTCCGTGAGCTGTCCGAAAAGCTTGATTCCAATGCTGCGGATCGTTTCAAACGGCGATTCGACAAGCGAGTTTATCAATTCGTCAGGCAGGTTTTCGGCTGAAATTTCGTGATTGAGCAAAATGTTTCCGCCCATCTCCTGAACTTCAACCAACTTGTGCGACAGTAAATCGCGAACGATGGCAAGATTCAGTTGTCGTAATTGTCTTCCAAAACTTTTAAAAATTGCTTCGCTTAAATCTTTCGCCTGTTCACTCCGCGTTTCATCGAAACTTATCAGCTCGGAAATCAAACGCCCGATTAAAACTTGCGCTTCATCGTCACTATAGTTAGTTGTTTTAAGGAGATTTGCGGCAAACTCGCGCGTGTCGGCAAATTCGCAGGTCAAAAGCCTGACTAAAGCGGCGCCGCTTTTGGCAAACAGTTCGCGTCTGGCATCAATCCAGTTTCGAGCGATGGCTCTGGCTTCAGCATTCTTACAAACTGCGACGGCGACGACCAGATCAATGTTCGGATTTGCTGCGTCATAATGCTCGCGGGCTAACTCAAAACCAAGTTCTGCCGTTACTTCATAAGGTCTTTCAAGCAGCATCAAAACTGCTTCTAAATCAAGTTTCGCGCAAAACTCGCGGCAATCGCGCATAGCTTTGACGGCAAATTCGTGAACGGGCAAACAATTGCTTTCCGCCAGAAGATGAAGCAACCCAACGGGTTGCGCGTTCCACATCTCCGGAAACGCTTCTTCGCGGGCTGAAGGCTGCGGTCTGCCCGGTTGATAAGGATTTTTGAAGCGAAAGGCGCGTGATGCGTTTTTTAATTCGTAGCGTGGGCTGTTGCTGTAAAGAATGTGGTTAAACAGTAAATACGGGGCAAATGTGTCGTAAGTAATAGTTTGAGTCTGGGGATTGCGCCAATCCCATCTGCCGTTTTCATCGAGGTAACTGTAAAAGGTTGAGGTTCGCACTTCCTGAGCATCTGCGTCAGAGAAAGGCAAAAGCGATCCGACAGCCATCTTGACGTAATCCGAATCTTTATCTTCGCCCATTTTGCGAAGCGAGCGCCAGGTTCGGCGGATAAAGTATTCGCGGGTTTTAGCGCCGAAAGCAAACTCAGAATCTTCAGAATTTAAACCGTTCGCGCGCTTAACTTTGACATATTTTCCAGCGCTGTTTCTTTCCCAAGTCCAATCCACATAATATGTGAAATTTGCCTTTTCAGTCTCGAAACGCCTGGCAATAATTCCGAAAACTTCCGCGTCGCGGCGATATTCGGCGATTTTAAAAATATGCCTAAGCGGTTTGAAATATCTTGGCTTGAGCGGAATCTCGCGCAAAATGGTGAGCAAAGCGGGGCGTACAATCTCGTTGTCAAGCTCATAAATTTGTTCGAGAATAGTATGGCTGCCGCGCGTTGTTTTTTCCAGATGTTGCCGCAGCGCCGTAGCAAAACTTGCGCTCGTTCCATTTCGCGCCAGCATTTTAAGTTCGACGGGCAAAAATTCAGCGGCTTTGATTTGATATTCGCGTCGTTTTTCCGCGTCAAAAAATTTATCAGCAAGTTTGAGCATTGCGGCGGCGGCAATGCGGCGTGTTGAATCGCCCGTGTTTGGATTGTTATAAAGCTTTGAGAGCGTACTCAAAGAATCCTCGTCGCCGCAAAATCCTAATGACCAGGCGCAGCAGTAATCGCGCAGAGCATTTCCCGTCCCGATCAATTGGACAAGAAAAGGCGCGGCTTCAATGATTTTTAGCTCGCCCGCTCGCCAGATAACACGTTCGAGCGGCCATTTGTATTTTTTGTTTAGAGATTGAACGGCTTCGCGCAGGCGTTCGATAATATATTGCTCGCGTGCAGTTGCATTTACAGTTAGCGGCAGAGCAGTCTTGGGTTTCGCTTCGGCTGGAGCGTCTCCGGTGTTGCTAACGGCGCTATACCCTTTGCGTGTTTTTTCATCAACGAGTTTCTGAAAAACTTTTTCGGCTTCGGCCTGTGCGACAGGAGTTGTGGTCTTAACACCTTCTTTTAAATCCGCCCCGCGCCGCCCGTAGCGGAAATTTACGACAAACTGGTTTTCTGCTGTTTCACATAAATCAACTTCGTAGATTTTGTCAGAATTGCCTTCACGAAAATGGAGCTGAGTTTGTCGGAT
>JBDTZD010000013.1:0-4589 GCA_040005335.1 Pyrinomonadaceae bacterium
CAATCAAGCACAGCGACTATTTACGCTCACCAATACGATGCGCCAAACGACGAGATCACCGGAATTATTGGCGGTTCGGAAGAAGACGCACCGGACACCTGGAAATTCAGCATTGATGTCGCACGCAGTTGGGAACAGGCGGCAAACGAAGCCGACACGCCGCAGACACGCAAAGTTTTAATGCGTTCGGCGATGACGATGAGTCCTGATCGCGGCGGCATTTTTGACACTTTGCTTGGACTTGTTAACAAAGGTTTGGGCGGCACAGCGGGCGACGGACGGCAATATTTGTCGTGGATTCACGACCGTGATTTTATTCGTTCGATAAATTGGATTATCGAACGCGAAGAATTGTCGGGCGCAATCAATCTAGCGGCGCCGAATCCACTGCCGAATCGAGAGTTTATGCGCGTTTTGCGCCAAGCCGCAAACGTCAAAATCGGACTTCCGGCGACAAAGTTAATGATTGAAGTCGGCGCTTTTTTTATGCAAACCGAAAGCGAGTTGGTTTTAAAAAGCCGACGCGTCGTGCCAACCAGACTGATTGACTCCGGCTTCATTTTCGAATTTCCAAATTGGGCGGAAGCTGCCCAAGATTTATGTCGAAGGCGGCAAGAAAAATTATGGGAATCAATTCAAAACTTGCACAAATAGCAACAATTCTGTTGGCGTTTGTCATTTTGGTTACAAATATCAATGCTCAATGGCAAAAGCAAACTGTTGAAACAAAAGCTGGTTTGCGAGGGTTGAGCGTCGTAAATGAAAAGGTAGTTTGGGCATCAGGCACGAGCGGAACTTTTCTGCGAACAATTGACGGCGGAAAGACTTGGAAAGTAGGTGTTGTTCCTGACGCAGAAAAATTAGATTTCCGCGATGTCGAAGCTTTTGATGCAAATACCGCATATCTTTTAAGCATTGGTAACGGTGAAACTTCGCGCATTTATAAGACAACAGATGGTGGCGAGACTTGGCGGCTACAATTTAAGAACACAAACGAAAAGGTTTTTCTTGATGCATTTGCGTTTTGGGATGAGAAAAACGGAATAGCAATGGGCGACCCGGTTGACGAGCATTTTTATTTGCTGGCAACAAATGATGGCGGACAAAATTGGAAACCTCTTTCAACCGACAAAATGCCACCTGCCAAAACAGGCGAAGCCGCTTTTGCCGCTAGTGGAACTTGTCTTGTTACGAACGGCAAATCAGATGTTTATCTGGTTTCCGGCGGAAACGCCACTCGCGTTATTCATTCAAACAATCGCGGGGCAAGTTGGATTGTTGCTGATTCTCCGATTGTCAGCGGCACACAGGGCAGTGGCATTTTTTCAATTGCGATGTTTGACGCAAAAACCGGCGTAATTGTAGGAGGAAACTACGAGAAACCGAACGAAACGAGACACAATGTGGCTTTAACAAACGATGCGGGCAAAACGTGGACTTTGGGAAATGGTCTGAATGGTTATCGTTCGGGCGTTGCTTTTGTTAAAGGTAAACTTGCGATTGCAAAGGCTTTGATTGCAGTCGGTTCAAGCGGTTCTGACATTTCTGTCGACAGCGGCAAAACTTGGGTTAACTTGGACAAAGAAAATTACAACGCCATCCAAGCTAAAGGTTTCGAGTCAATTTGGGCAGTTGGAGCAAACGGGCTAGTCGCAAAACTGAAAGTTAAAAACAGCTTTAAATTTCGCTTCTAAATTTGAAAAACGAACTTTATGCACTACGCTTGGTACGATTTTGTTGGGATTATTGGGACGGCGTTAATAATTGTGACTTATGTTTTGCTGCAAATTGAGAAAATTCGCAGTGAAAGTCTATTATACTCTTTGCTCAATGCCGGAGGCGCTGGGCTAATTATTGTTTCGCTAATTTTTAACTTTAATCTTTCGGCTTTTATCGTCGAGTTTTTCTGGCTGTTAATCAGTCTGTTCGGAATCGGTAAAAGTCTGCTCAAAAAATCTTAATGACTGTAAAAAAACGTTTGAATCCGAAAAAAGCAACGGAAAACAAACCGCTTTCCTGCACCAATAAAACTTCCCTGACTAAACCGCAGATGCTCGAAATGTATCGTTTCGTCAAAATGACCAGAATGTTTGATGAAAAGACAGTGGCGATGAAGCGACAATCAAAAGTGGTGGGCAGCGTTTTTTCGTCACTTGGACAAGAAGGCACAGCCGTCGGCACGGCTTACGCGCTTCAGCAACAAGATTTTATTGCGCCTTTGATTCGAGACATCGGCGCGGTTTTGGTCAAAGGTATTGAACCCCGCCGTATTTTCGCGCAATACATGGCGAAAGGAAATGCGCCGAGCAGGGCTACCGATTTGCAGTTTCACTTTGCCGATTTTGACAAAGGATTTATCGGCCCGATTTCGCACTTGGGCGATATGATTCCAGTTTTGGCGGGAATTTTACTGGCTTCACGGATGAAGAAGGAGCAACGCGTCGGCGTGGCTTATATCGGCGATGGCACAACTTCGACGGGGACATTTCACGAAGGTGTTAATTTTGCCGCCGTCCAGAGATTGCCGCTGATTACGATTATTGAAAACAACGGCTACGCTTATTCAACTCCGACGAGATTGCAGACAGCCGCCGCGCATTTTGTTGATAAAGCTATTGGTTACGGCATTTTAGGTTTATCAATGGATGGCAATGATATTGTTGCCTGTTATGAAACCATGAAACGCGCCGTTGAACACGCGCGAAACGGCAACGGATCAGTGCTGATTGAAGCGATGACATACCGTCGCAAAGGTCACGCCGAACATGATAATCAAAGTTATTGTCCGCCCGGCGAAATCAAATTCTGGGAGACAAACAATGATCCGATTAGCCGTTACGAACAATTCTTAATCGAAAACAAAATTGCAGGTCGCGCAAAGCTGGATGAAATAGCTGCAGACATTGCAGCATTTTTAAATGAAGAATTGGCAATCGCGGAAAACGCCGCGCCGCCCGAACCGGAAACTGCAGCATACAACGTTTTTGATAATTCGATTGTCCCGCCTGCGTTCAAAAAAAAGGTGTTAGAAAAGTAGAGAAATGAACCGGCATATCAAAACCGCCTAGTCGGCTTAAGGCGTGTTTGACCCATCACTTACGAAAGGAGAAGTTGAAAGTGGATTTTAACGGATCGAATAATAATTTTAATTCTAATCAACAAGACGATGGCTTAGATCGCGCTTATCTCGAATGCGAAGAGATGTTTGCCAAAGCTGACGAGCTAATCAAAGATGGCGATATCAAAGGCGCGGTCGAGACGCTGTTCAAAATCACGCAGCGTAATCCGCAATTTGGCAAAGCTTATAATCATTTGGGTTGGGTTTACGAAAACAAATATAAAAACTACTCGAAAGCCGAAGAATTTTACCAGAAAGCGCTGCAGTACGCGCCTGAGTATCCGGCTTCGTATCTAAATTACACTTATTTTTTGTCCAACTTGTCGCGATACGACGAACTCAAGGCGCACCTGGAAAAATCCTTGACAATTCCGAGTGTAGCTAAAGAAACGCTTTATAACGAGTATGCGATTATGCTCGAAATGCAGCAAAAGC
This sequence comes from Pyrinomonadaceae bacterium, assembly GCA_040005335.1. Classification (GTDB taxonomy): domain Bacteria; phylum Acidobacteriota; class Blastocatellia; order Pyrinomonadales; family Pyrinomonadaceae; genus JBBQUS01. The sequence continues at coordinate 3,554 of JBDTZD010000013.1, forward strand.
CGCAGGAAGCAATGGATTATTATATGAAAGCCGCGATGACGACGCTTGAATCAACCAAAATTGAGCAGTACAAGCAATCAATTGAACGCTGCAAGCAAAAATTGGAATTGAAAAACTCTCTGAGCGGTTATTATCCGACGAGCAATTATTAAGAAATGGCAACAGCTACAAAAACGGAAACAAAAGCCTTGACGATGATCGAGGCAATTCGACAGGGAATCTGGGAAGAGATGACGCGAGACGAATCGGTTTTCGTTATTGGCGAAGACGTTGGAGCTTACGGCGGCGCGTTTAAAGTAACTGAGGGATTTATCGAACATTTCGGTGCGGAACGAGTCGTTGACACGCCGATTGCGGAGGCGGCGATTGTCGGAGCGGCTTGCGGAGCGGCTTTGATGGGGATGAAACCAGTCGCCGAATTTCAGTTTATTGATTTTATTTCATGCGGTTTCGATATGCTGACCAACTACGCGGCGAAATCGCGTTACCGCAACTGCGGCGGAATTGGAGCGGTTTTTCGCGGTCCTTGCGGCGGCGGCGTCCGCGGCGGACCTTTCCATTCGCTTAACGCCGAAGCGTTTTTTCTTAATACTGCAGGTTTAAAAATGGTCGAGCCTTCGACAGCTTACGATGCCAAAGGTTTAATCAAAGCCGCGATTCGCGATCCTGACCCGGTATTATTCTTTGAACATAAAAAACTTTACCGCTTGCCGCGCTTGCGCGAAGAATTGCCCGAAGATGATTACATCGTCGAAATCGGCAAAGCGCGGACGGCACGCGAAGGCAAAGATTTATCAATCATTACGTTCGGCGCGATGGTTTTAAACGCGCTTGACGCAGCGGAAGAACTTGAAAAATCCGATGGTTTGAGCGTTGAAGTCATAGATTTGCGGACGCTTGCCCCGCTTGATAAAGACGCGATTTTAGCAACGGTCAAAAAAACCAGCCGAGCCATGATTTTGCACGAAGCGAGTTTGACCGGCGGCATCGGCGGCGAGATTTCGGCAATCATCGCCGAAGAAGCGTTTGAATGGCT
>JBDTZD010000036.1:0-4584 GCA_040005335.1 Pyrinomonadaceae bacterium
GCCCGCAAGATTCGTGAAGCGTTAAGCTGCTGCGTCATTTCCGCCGGACGATGAAGATCGTTTTCGCGATAAATTTCAGCAATCTGGCGTTGGTATTCACGTTTTTGCTCGTCGGAAAGACCCGCCGGATTTTGTTGCAAAATATTGGTCTTGTCACCGGTCGCCTGGCTATTACTTGTCGGCTCACCGATTTTGGCTGTCATCATTGGATCTTGATTCTCGCCGTTTGTCACAGGCATTGCCGTAGCCCCGTTTTTCGCCTCTTTCTTGTCTGCTTTTAAATCGCCGCGCAGTTGTTTCGCGTTCATTCCATTATTTTGTGCAACAAGCTGAATCACGGCAGCCGGACTCGGATATTTCGCGAATAGCTCATCGTTCGACATTTTTATCGCATCCAGATTTTTTACCTTTGACTCGGCAACGGCATCATCAAGGCTCATCGGATTGAGCTGTTGTTCGATATATTTATCCAGTCCGATTTGTTTGACTTGTTCGACATCGCCGGGACGCGCGCCGTAACCTAAACGGGTGAGAACATGAAGAATCTTTTGCTCTTGGGTGAGCGATTTAGTTTTAGACGGTGCGATTGTTTTGGCGGTTTGAGGTTGCGCCATGCTTTGCGCGCTCGTCCCCATCGGCAGAGCGAAAACGGCTCCGAGTGTTAGCGCGGCAATTGACTGTCGCCACGTTTCGCTCCAAAAATTTCGGTTCGTGAGTTTCATCTTGAATTACCTCTTTAAATAATAAAACTGATTATTGCTAATCTCGCTAATCGTTTATTTAGACGTGCGATGCGGCAAAAAAGACGAAAGAAAGTTCCGAAAAGCAACACCGAACAGTTGCTGCTCATCGAAAAATCAGCTTAAAATCAGTTTCGGCGGTACAATCTCTTTTGTCTGAAATTTATTCAATTTATCCGCGATTCAAATCAAAAATTATGCGATCAACTATTTTCTCATTTCTATTTGTAATTTTGGCGACAAGCTTTGCGTTTGCGCAAAACGGCGTTCCCGCAGCCGCGCTGGTCAAATCCCCTTCGCAAACAACGGATTTAGCAAAAAGTTTCGATGATTTTTCGCTTGATTTGCCAAACGAAACCTGGCATGTGACAAACAAAACCGCGAATGCCGAAATGGTTTACGGCACTCGTCTCGACGGTTATTTGCAAATTCGCAAAGTAGCGGTTGACGAAGGCGCGGCACTCGCGGACGTAATTGACCGCGAGATAAATCAAAAACTGCAATTTAAACCTGGTTTCGTAAATGGCAAAGAAGAAAGTTTTAAAGGAAACTTAAGCGGCAAGGTCGCCAATTACGAATACACCGAATCGGGCAAAGCAATGATCGGTCGCGTTTATTTTCTGCAAGCAGATAATAAAACCTTTTACGTTCTGAAATTCACTGGACTGCGCGATAAACTCCGCTCGCTCCGTAACCAAACCGATTCAATCGCCCGCAGTTTTGAATTAAAGAAATAATTTCATTGCAGCAAGTGCAACCGAATATGTGGTAAATGTAGGGGTTAAGGGCGCGCGCTTAACCCCTACAAATATTTTAGAGTTAAAAATCTGAAAGATTTTCAAAGCAGAGGTTTATTGTGCGTAAAACACGTTTCAAGAAAGATTCTCGACATTTACTATCCGCGACTTAACGCGACGAACCAAACGCATTTGCAGCATGCCGAATTGAGCGAAACGGCGCATCAGAAAACGCCAACGTTTCTCGCCGACACACCGCCGCACGCCGAACTGATCGCGATGCGTTTGGGCAAACTGCGGCTCGACATCAAACGCCATCTCGCCCAAGAAATGCGGCAAATAGACGAATTGGTTGAAAAGTTGATTGCGTGATATTAATTCAATCTAGGCAATAAATTTGCTCCAAAAGGCAAAATGTATCCCTTCGCACTTTTGTCAATCTGCGATAGGGCTTGATTTAAATTTTGCGACGGATGAATCTGCATTTGCAGAACGACATCTTCCGGCAAATTTGAAATCAACAAGATTCGAAAACGCTCGGCTTTTTCCAATAAACTCCAAGCCGTTTGCCCGTTGACTTGAAATTTCTTTTCTAAATTTTCTGCTAGTTTTTCAGAGTTTTCCGCTTCAAACCAATTAAGAAAATCGTTTCTGCCCAAACCCTCAACGCATTCTGCCAACCAGACGATTGTGCCGCCGTCAATGCAGCCGCGCGAAGCCATCTCTAACGCTTTGTGCGCTTGAATCAGATTCAAATCAAATGGCGCGCCGCCTGAGCTAACAATTACGAGCGGACGTTTTTCGGTGATTGTAATCGAATGCGTCTGTAAATAATATTCGCAAGCTGCTTCGTGAGATGTGCGCCAATTTCCGGCAAAGATTTTAACCGCGTTTCCCATGGCGTTAACAATGGTATTAACAGCAAACACCGGATTGATTTTCGCGGCTATTTCAAGAAATTCTTCCGCGACCGGATTGCCTGCTAGTTTTGCCGTTTCGACGCCGTTGCGTCGCCGCTTTTTCTCAAAATCGAAAGTGATTTTGTGCGTTTCATTTGCCGTGCGAGACGAAGCGAGACCCGGACAGATTAATTTACGCCCGCCGCCGAAACCCGCAAAATAATGAAACGAAACGCCGCCAACGAGAATAATTTTGTCGTGTTCGACGAGGGCACGATTGAGTTCTATTGTTGTTCCGCGCTGCGTCGTCCCCAAATTTACCAATTGCACTAAATCGCGCGGATTGTGGTCTAAAGTTTTAACGCGCTGGAAAATAAACGGCGTTATCAATTCGCGTTTTTCTTCAATTGTGATTTGCCGATGAATTCCAGTCGCAAAAATAATGCGGATATCAAACGGCATCACGCCATTAGCAATTAATCGTCGTACCAGCAAATTAACGATTTGCCCGCTGGCCGCTTGGCGCGTGGCGTCCGGCACAATAATTAAAACCGTATCTCCGGCTTCAATAACAGTTTCGAGCGGGTCTGAATCAATCGGCGCATCAAGGGCGGCATTGATTTCGGCATCCGAAAGCGGGTTTTCGTCAATCGTTTTTCCGCTTAAAACGTTAAAACGGTCGGCGTTAAACGCGAATTCAGTTTTTCCTTTGCCGTAAGCAAGATTGATAATTTGTTTCACTGTTTTTCGTTGTCATCGCTAAAATCGGAATTTGGATCAAAGTCGCATTCGTAGTCGCCGATTTTTTCCTTGCGATCCTGCGGAAAGATGAGCGATAGCAAGATTGACAAAGCGATTGCGGCAACTACGATGATGAGAGAAATGTTTGTTGGAATGTGATTGTAATGTTTGATCCATTCAGCGAGACCGACTTGCCCCATTTGACTAAATAATAATGCTGCGCCCTCGCCAAGCAATGGCAACACCATTTTGAAGCCGATAAACGTTAAGACAAACGCCAATCCAACCCGCAAAAAATGAAATTTCTCCACGACGTTGGCAAGCATAAAGAAAAACGTTCGCAAGCCCATAATCGCAAAAACATTTGACGTATAAACTAAAAAACGGTCAGTGGTGATGCCCAAAATTGCCGGAATTGAATCTACCGCGAATACGAGATCAATTACATTGATTACGATTAAAACCAATAACAACAATGTTCCATAAGTTTTACCATTTTCCGTAATGAGAAATTTGTCGCCCTCGTAACGCTTAACGATAGGAATAAATCGCGTTACGAACCTGACCGCCGGATTTTTGTCAGGTTCAATTTCAGCTTCGTCCTCGCGAAACATTTTGATCCCGGTATAAATTAAAAACGCGCCAAAGACGTACAGCACCGGGCTAAACATTTCAACCAGAGTTGTACCGATAAAAATTGCAATCAGGCGCATCACAAGGGCGGCGAAAATGCCCCAGAAAAGGGCTCGATGCTGATATTTTTTGGGAGTTTGAAAAAAATTGAAGATTAATAAAAAGACAAACAAATTATCAATCGAGAGCGATAGTTCGATAACGTAGCCAGTAAAAAATTTGAGCGCGACATCCCACGCTTTTGTACCCGCCCCCGCAGCATCGGCAGCGAAATACTGAAGAGCGTAATAATAAATCAAAACATTGAAGATTAATGCTAAACCAATCCATGTAATGCTCCAAAAAAACGTTTCTTTTGACGAAGGCACATGCGATTTGCGGTTAAATAATCCAAGATCAACGGCGAGCATCAGCAAAATAAACACGCCAAAACCCGTCCAAGCCCACCAAGGAAAAGTAATTTCATTCATCGTTTCGTTAAAATAACATTTGCCAAAATAGTTTGTCAGTCAAACAGTTCAAAACTTTCTTTTTAAGTTCAGAAAAGTCAGTAATAAAAGCCAGTTAGCGAAAGATTTTAAAATTCGGCAGAATGCCGATAATTCCGTTGATTTTGCCGTTTGTGGTCAAACATCACTTTCTCAAATTGCGCGAAACTTGTTGTTTAGTTACAATTGCGGTTTGACCAATGCGGCTCTCAAAAGATTCAAAAGCAATCTTCGCTTGATCGCCGAGCATCTCAATTTATCAATCGAAAGTTTCGAGCAGTAATAAAAAAATGTTAAAGCAGCTTTCTCGTTTAGAAAAAACGCGCAACACTATTTTGCTTCTTTT
>JBDTZD010000203.1:0-4554 GCA_040005335.1 Pyrinomonadaceae bacterium
TTACCTTTTTCCAAATACGTTCGAGTACTTAATAGGAAAATTTGAGCTGAAAATTCGATTTGAAGGATTATTTGTCTAATAAATAAGCTTTTTCGCAAAAAAATGCTTTTTAAGTTGAGACTTTTGTGTAAAAATCATTTGAGGGAAGTTTAAAGTTAATTTCATTACCCAATCCAAATCACTCAAAAGGGAAGTTAATAGTTAATTTCCTTACCCAATCCAAATCGCTCAATAATGAAAGCAATCCGAAAATTAGATTTTTTTATCTGGACTATTATAGTCGTGGGGATAGGTGTTTGCGGATTTGCTCTCTACCTACTTCCATACAGCCGTATAGATATCCGTTTTGCGCTTCTAGCCATTTTTACCATTTTCTTTGCCTCTCGTTTATCCCTCAAAATGCCCGGCTCGGGGCTTTATTTTTTGATGAGCGACGCGCTTATTTTTCTTACTTTTTTAATTTACGGCGGAGAAGCAGCAATTTTACTAGCTGCTGCTGAAGCCATTTGTTTTTCGCTGAAAACGAGATGGCAAGGGGTGGTAGTAGAATTTCCGATTATCTTATTCAACGGGGCGTTGATGGCTTGCGCAACAGCCGGTGCGTATGGAGCGTTTGCGATTTATCCAAGATTGAGCGGCACCTTGCCGGATTACAACAACATCACAGAGTTGATTTCTCTGCTTGGGTTGATGACGCTTTCTCAATTTTCGGTTAACTCAACTTTAGCTGCAATTTATCACTCTCTCAAAACAAATAATTCAATTTGGCAGGCATGGAACGAAAAATGTCTTGGCGCTTCGATAACTTCAATTATTGGAGCGGTCGTTGCCGGAGTAATGTTCAAACTGATTGAATATTTTGGTAGTTTTGCTTTTATTATTGTCGGGTTAATCGTTGCGTTAATTTATTTCACTTATCTCCGCTATATTGGCGAGCTCAAAAAATCTATGGAGCAAGCCGAGCAAGCCGAGCAGGAAAGACTCCAGGCTGAACGTCGCCGGGTGGAAGAAGCCGAACAGCATATTTCTGAATTATCAAGTCATATTGCCGAGCAGGATCGAATTAGCGAAGCCCTGCGTCAGAGCAAAGAGCGGTTTCAACACGCCGCTTTGCACGATGCGCTGACCAGCTTGCCAAACCGCACTTTCTTTTTTGAACAAATCAAATTTCTGCTTGAACGGAGCCGTCATAATTTCAACAACGGTTTTTGCGTTTTGTTTATGGATTTGGACAAATTCAAAAACATCAATGACAGTCTGGGGCACGCCATCGGCGATAAATTGCTCGTTAAAGTTGCCAGACGGCTCGAAAAAGCTGTTCGGCAAGGCGACACGGTGGCTCGGCTCGGCGGCGACGAATTTGCCCTCGTGTTAACGGAGGTTAAAGATGTCGAAGGCGCAATCAGTTTTGCGCAGCGTATCCACCAAACTATTTCAGAACCGTTCAAAATTGATGGACATCAGGTTTTTACCGCGCCTTCAATCGGCATCGCAATCGGGAGCACCGAATATGAAACACCGGAAGAAATTTTGCGCGATGCCGACATTGCGATGTACAACGCCAAGGAAAGGAAAATGGGCTGCGCGTTGTTTGACCGTGAACTGCGGGTGCGAACCGTCAATACCATTCAGCTGGAAACCGATTTGCGTTACGCTCTTGAAAAAGATCAGTTCCGCGTTTTTTATCAACCGATTATCTCGCTCGAAAGCGGTCATCTAGCGGGATTCGAGGCTCTGATTCGCTGGCTGCATCCGGAACGCGGCATGATCTCACCAATGGAATTTATTCCAATTGCCGAATCAAACGGGCAGATCGTGCCGATGACCAACTGGATTTTAGCCGAAGCCTGCGGTCAATTGTCTCGCTGGCGCTGGCGTTCGGCGGCGAACCGTTCGCTCATTATTAGTGTTAATCTTTCGAGCAAACATTTTACTCAGCCTGACCTGGTCGAACAGGTAAAATTGACTCTGCATGAAACCGGACTCGATCCGCGCTGTCTGAAACTCGAACTGACGGAAAGCGCCGTGATGGAAAACGCCGAAGTTGCAACGCAAGCTTTGCATCGTCTCCGGCAGCTCGGAGTTCAGCTTTCGATTGACGATTTCGGAACCGGTTACTCCAGTCTCAGCTATCTACATAAATTCCCGATTGACACGCTCAAAATTGATCGCTCTTTTATCTCGCGAATGGGAGTAGGCGGTGAAAATACGGAAATTGTCCGCACGATTCTCACCCTGGCAGAAAATCTGGGTTTAGATGTAATTGCCGAAGGCGTCGAAACTGTTGACCAGCTCGAAAAACTACGACAATTCGGTTGTCCTTATGCGCAGGGATTTTTATTTGCCAAACCGATGCCCCAAAACGAAATTGACGAGAAAATGAAGTCTCTCCAAAACTGGCTTCCTGATGGAGTTTTGCCGCTTGCCAGCAACATTCCTATTTCACGTTCGACCGGCAAACTGATTACGCTTCCCAAAAGTCTTAAGTAATCAAGCTGGAAAATTTTTATTGTTAATGAACTTAAAGTAAAGCTGGCAGCGCAAGTCAGAACCGTCTCTCTGCGGTAGCGGACGGTTAAACTAAATTCCCGCAGACTCGTCCCAGGCACCCTCAACCGTCCGCTAACTGCAGACGGTTCTGACCTGTCAAGATTCCACGCCGATGGCATTTAACAGTAAAATTACTTTTAACTCTCTACCAATTTTGGGGATTTCGTGACGCGCAGCACAATTATCAAGCAAACAGTGGAACTATGTTAAAGCGAATTGCATTTCAGGGCGAACACGGCTCGTTTGCCGAAGAAGCAGCCGAGGAATTTTTTGCCGGGATGAGGGAAATTATCGCTTGTCCCGAACTCTCCGATCTGCGGGCTGTATTGGAAACTGAAGCGGCTGATTACGCGGTTTTGCCTGTGGAAAATTCGCTCATCGGAAAAGTACAGTTGACCGACGATTTTCTGGCTCTCAATCCGTGGCGCGAAGTCGGTCAGCTTTATTTGCCGATTCGACTAAATTTGATTGGCGGACAAATGACAAAGCTCGAAAATCTGGAAACTGTCGAGTCGCATCCGGCGGCGCTGGCGCAATGTCAAAAGTTTTTCCTTGCCAATCCGCAGCTGCAAAAAGTTGCGGCGGAAAACACGGCGGCAAGTGCGAGGCGAGTAATCGAAAGCAGGAATCCCAGTCAGGCTGCCATCGCTAGCACAAAAGCAGCCGAAATTTTCGGCGGCAAAATTCTTTTGAGCGATATTCAGGACAAACACGAAAATTACACCAAATTTTTGTTGTTGAGAAAATAGTATGAGTTACGCAGTTGGAAAAATAAATTAACCGAGGATAAATCAGATGCAGGGAATTCCAAACAAGAATTTAACCGCTTAATCTTATCCTCTTAATCACCTTCATCCCTGTCAATACTGTTTTCTGTTTTTCAACTGCCGCAGTCTCTAAATAGAAAATAAGGAACAAATCAAATGATTATCACAGGGACTGAAAATGCAACTCAAGCCGATGTCAGCGAGATTGTTATACCAATTCAAATGAGAAAATGCGTATTAGTTCTGAGTCCAAACTGCTAGTTTGCCCGCGCCGCCGCGCACAGCTTTCGGCAACACGCTGAAGCGTGGACTCAAAACTTTCCCGGAGACGCAAACTTGATTCGCTCTATATAAAAATTTTGTTTATTCTTGATTTGGATTAAAATCAATTCGATTTCAGTGGGTTATTTTTTGTTTTGGAAATCGAAAATAAATCTAAACCTCAAAAGCGTTACAGATGGCTTGTTTTGATATTGCTGCCCTTTTTGTTGCTGTTGGCAGCTAAATTGGCTGGCGATTTTCTTATCGTTGAAAAGCCTTTGCCGCAATCAGATGTGATTTTTGTCTTGAGCGGCAGCCTCGCTTACGGTGAGCGGACAAATACCGCCGCCGAAGTTTTTCACCTCGGACTCTCAAAAAAAATCATTTTGACCAATGACGGAGAACAATCCAGTTGGGAAGAAGGTTTGCAGCGCCGGCCGTTTTACTGGGAGTGGGAGCGGGCGAATCTGATTGGCAAAGGCGTTCCGGCGGAGACAATCGAGATTCTGCCAACCGTTGTCAAAGATACACACGACGAAGCCATTGTGCTCGCGCAAGCTGCCCGCCAGCAGAATTGGAAATCGGTTTTAATAGTTACCTCTCCGTTTCACACCCGCCGCGCCCTCTGGACGGCAAATCGCGCAGCCGCCCGCGAAAATGTCAACATCGAAATCGGAATGCTGGCTGCCGACAAAGAACGGCAAACCCGGTATTGGTGGACGAGCATAAAAAACTGGCGCATTGTCGCCAGCGAATATCTCAAATTTGTTTATAACTGGATATTTTATTAGAGCAAAAGTAAGTCTGATGTAGGGGTAACCGCCTTTGGTCGGCGGGCGGTTGAAGATGCGAAGGAAAAACCACCCGCCGACCAAAGGCGGTTCTGACTGGTTTTAGCGATGACTTGCCGCTTCTAGTTGTAAAGCGTGTTCATAGTCGGCTGGCGTGTTGACGTTTAAGAAAAAACGCTCGGCAT
>JBDTZD010000039.1:0-4551 GCA_040005335.1 Pyrinomonadaceae bacterium
CGCGCTCGCGCAAAAAATTCAAGACCCGCGGAACAAGCGCGTCGAGGTATGACGGAAAATTTTCCCAACCCGGATCGCCGTGGGTTTTCATGTAAGACCATTTGTTGTCGAGGTCTAAAGATAAACTTGCGATTGGTTTTTCCATGTCTTTTGCGGCGGAAAGAGGAATCTGGAGAATAATCTAGAAAAACTAATTTCTCTTTTCGCTAACCTCATTAAACTCAGTGGCTAAAAACTTTTCCGCTAATTGCACGGTTTCGTTGACGTTCAAAGTTCCGGTTGTAATTTGCGCCGAATTAACGACGAATAATCCGTCAATCGAGGTTTTCATTGGCGGCAAATTGTTTGAATAGTTCAAAGTCGAAAGCGCAAAAACCCGCCGGACGCGAGACACTTTAAATTCTAAAACATCCGCGCGGCGAAAGTTCGGATACATCCTTTCAAGCGCGGCGACGAAAGTCGTCTTAATCTCGGCGTCTATTTTCTCAAACATTTCATCATTGGGCGCCAGATATTTCGGCAAATAAACGAGCGCGCAATTATTAAATTCCGATTTATCAACCAGCGCCGACATCTCAATAACCGCCGTAAAAGGAGCGTCATCAGTAATGTTTGTGACGTAAAAATTAGCCAGCGGTTTTTTTAGCAAAAGCGAAGCGCAGATAATTCCCTGATAGCTAATTGCATCGAGTTTTGCCCGTTCATCGGACGAAAGCTGCGGACAAATCTTTGCCGCAACGTTTGCCGGAGCGGTTAAAATAACTTTATCAAAGGCTTCGCCATCCACATAAATCTTGTTATCGGGCTGTTTTTGGATGTTCTCGATGCGGCTGTGCAAGCGGATTTCCACGCCTGTTTCGCGCAACTTATCGCCGAACGTTTGCAAAACGCGTTGGTAGCCGCCGCGCACGTAGCCGAACATCTCCTTTTTCAAACCCGTTTTTCTGGCGGCGTACATTCTTTGAATTGTCGCCCAAATAAAAGCGGCTGATGTTTGCTTATAACTTTCACCAAGCTTTGCCCTCAAAAGCGGGAGCCAGATTTTTTCAAAAGTTTTGCTGCCGGATAGTTTCCTCAGCCAGTCGGCAACTAAAATCTTTTCAAGTTTTTTCCAATCGGTAATTTTTGAAGCATAGAAAATCGTCGCGCCCAAGCGAAACTTGCTGATTAAATCAAGCGGGGGAAAGCGCAGAAATTCGAGCGAGTTAGACATTGAAACAAGTTTGCCGTCGGTGTAAAATCCGGTCCGCGTTTCACGCCAGCTCAATTCTTCTTCGAGCCCAAGCTCCGCCAAAATTCCCCTCAACGCCGTATCCGAGAGCAGCGTAACATGATAATGCTTATCCCAGACGATCTCACCTAGCTGCCACACGCTCGCTAATCCGCCCAGTTCACCCGCGCTTTCAAAAACCGTTACTTGCTTGCCGCTTTGCGCCAAACGCAGCGCCAGCGTTAACCCGAGCATTCCGCCGCCGATGATAGCTATCGCGGATTCTGAACTGTGAAGTGCGGGTTGTTCGAGATTTCTCTTTTCGATTGTTGGCAGCTCAAAATTCATTAAGGTAAAGACGTTTGGTTTTCGGTGACAACTCGGTCAAAAATTGTGTAGTTTAAACCGCAAGCTAAGCATTTTACTTTAATCTCTTTCGCAACATTCTCTTTGTTAAATTTATGCAGCAATTGCCCGCATTTACAGACTGCGCCGACTGAACGCGCCGGATTTCCTAAAACAAGATGGAAATCCGGCACAGATCTAGTCACGACCGAACCCATCCCGACCATTGCCCAGCGCCCGATGCTCAAATTATTGCCGATTGTACAGTTGGCGCCGATGGTCGCGCCCGCCTTGACCACCGTTGGGAGCGTGTGTTCGTCGGGTTCGGAGGGGCGCAGCAATTTTAAATCCGCAGTCGTCGCGCGCGGGAAGCGGTCGTTGGTAAAAACTGTTCCGGCGCTGATCATCACGCCGTCTTCAATCGTTACCGCGGCGCAAATATAAACAAAAGCGTTGATTTTAACCCGATTGCCGATTCGCACATCGTATGCAATATAGGTTTTTTCGCCGATAATACATTCTTCGCCCACTGTCGTCCCAAATCGAATATGCACATTGTCCCAGACGCTCGTTTTGTCTCCGATGGAGACGTTGGTTTCAACAATTGCCGTCGGATGGATTTTAGACATTTTTCGCGGTTTCTGTTTTTTCGCTTATTTGCTGCCAGAGATTCTGATTGAGGGATTTGTATGCCGCTTCGATCACCTGAACCGATGCCAGCGCGTCCTGCGGTTTGATCAAAAGTTCTTCTTCGCCGCGCAAAGCCTTTGAAAAATTCTCAATTTTGCTGCGAAACGATTCTAATTTGTCATAACCACTACCAAGCATCGTCCAATCAGGATTTGAGTTAAGTCGGTATTTAGATTCGCGCCAGCCCACGTGCAAAGTTCCGTTAGTGCCGTAAATACTAATAAAATATGGCAATTCTTTGTTGATTCCCCAGGTCAAATCAACGCTCGCCGTGACATTGTTTTCGGTTTTGGCAAACATTTTGACGTTTTCATCCACGCTCAAGCCCTGCGTGCTCCCAGCATCAACCGCCAAAACCGCTTCGATTGCGCCTAAGAAATAGCGGATAATGTCAACCGAATGCGTTCCGTTATCAATCAAAACGCCGCCGCCGGAGAGTTCGCGCTGTGAATTCCAGCGCTTTGACATCTCAACTTTGGCCGTAAAAGCGTTTTCAAACTGGACAACGTCGCCGAGCATCCCCGAAGCAACAATACCTTTTGCTTTAATAATGTCAGCACAATAACGAAACTTTGAAGCCATCGTGAATAACACGCTGGCGTTTTCTGCCGCCGCAATCATTTTCTGGGCTTCGGCAACCGACAGGCACAACGGTTTTTCGCATAATACCGGAACTTTTCCAGACAAGAAATAACATGCGATTTCAGCGTGCGATTGCGGCGGCGTCGCAATTATTACGGCATCGAGTTCCGCTTCGGCGAGCTTTTGATAATCTTGATAATCTTTTCCGCCGCAGATTTCTGCCAGTGCCGCAGCTGATTCTTGACGAACATCGGCAACCGCCACTAGTTCACAGTATTTGCTTGAGGCAAAAGCTTGAGCGTAAGCTTGAGCGATTCCGCCCGCACCAATTAAACCGAATCTGAGTTTTTTCATATTCATTTTACCAGAGAAACGACAAGGAAATTATTGATAATTAACCAATTAAAGTTTTGCTTGAAACTTCAATGGTCTTAATTCATTTTGAGTGTCTCGGCGGCTGAGCGTGCAGCTGAAGCGATATAATGAACATGTTCGTCGTTATAGCGTTCGTTCCATGGCAAAACCAGAACACCGTTAAGCGCGTCGTAAGTGCCGGCAAATTTGTCCGGCGAGTAATCAACGGCTTCGGCTCGGGCCAGATTAAACGGAAAATGGCTGTCTCCGAAAGTATTCTGGTCTCGGAAAATCTGGCATTCAAACGCCGGTTTTTGGATATAACGAGGGGCTGAAAAAATGTTTTTATCTTTGAGCAATTTGGCCATCCCGACTGCGCCGCCTTCGATTTTTGCATCGTCCACTCGCAAACAGTATTTCCAGTAAACGTGCTTGGCGCCCGAACGAATTGAGGGAGTTTCGATTCCGTCAATATTTTGCAAGAGAGCTGTCAGTTGGTTTGCCTTTTCTGTGCGTTTGTTCACAGAAAAATCGAGTTTTTCCATTTGCGCAACGGCGACCGCCGCCTGCAGCTCACTGACGCGGTAATTTAAGGCAAGAAAATAATGATCCGGATTGGCGTCGCCGTAACCCCAAGCTTTATTAATAAATAAAAACATTCGCCGGGCGAGATCGTCATCATCGGTTGTGACCATTCCGCCTTCTCCCGTCGTGATATGTTTGCCTTGTTGCAGGCTGAAACAACCGATGGCGCCAATAGTGCCAACAAATTTGCCGTCCGATTGAGCCAAAAACGCCTGTGCAGCATCTTCAATCACCGGGATTTTGCGGGAATTGGCGAGTTCCATAATCGCTTTCATTTCGCATGGATTGCCAAAAAGATGCGTGACCATAATAGCTTTGGTTTTTTCGCTGATAACCCTTTCGATTGTTTCCGCCGTAACATTGCAGGTTTGCGGGTCAACATCGGCGAAAACCGGAATCGCGCCCTGATACAAAATCGGAGTCAGCGCGCCCATATCGGTAATGGATGTCGTGATTATTTCATCGCCCGGATTAGGATTGATTGCCGCAACCGCGCAATGAATCGCGGCTGTCCCGGAAGTACAGGCGTAAGCGTATTTCGCGCCGACTTTCTGAGCAAATTTCTTTTCAAGCTCTTTGCCGAATCTGCCTTTGGTCGTTGTCAGCGTTCCGCTTTTGATGACTTCCGTCAGAAGCTCAATCTCTTCCGCGCCAAATGTTCGTCCCGACGCCTCTTGGTCGGACGGTAAATGCATTTTTGTTTCTTCAATTAAAGTTGGAATCATATTTTCGATATTCAAGATTTTGATAAAGGTTTATGAACAATCAATTTTTCTGAATTCTTA
>JBDTZD010000386.1:0-4536 GCA_040005335.1 Pyrinomonadaceae bacterium
CCATTGCCAGCTCGTTGCCGCCGCCCAGACAAAAACCGTTAATCATTGCAATCACAGGTTTCGGAAACGAATCAAGCACAGTGAAAAGCGAGCGTGAGAGCATCACATCGCGCTGTTCGGCAGGCGTCGCATCGGCAAATTCACTAATGTCCGCGCCAGCCACAAATGCCTTTTCACCTGCGCCGCGAATAACGATTACGCGCACCGCTTCGTCAGTGGCTAATTCGCCGAGCGCCGCCACGCCTTCAATATGCACGGCGGAGTTTAAGGCGTTTAATTTATCTGCGCGATTAACGGTCAAAACGGCAATCGCGCCTTGTTTTTCAACTAGAATATTTTCGTAATTCGACATTTTTTCTCCAAAAAAATAAATTCTTACACAATTTACAACGCAAAATTAAAAACCCCTGGTTGCAGTGGTACTCTATTTTCTAACTACTTCGTTGAGCGGCGAGCGTTTTTTCTCGCTCGTTGAATAAATTGCTTTGCCGTCGAGAGAATAACAGACGCTTTCGCCTTGGGCGCGTTCGCCCAAAGAAATTTTATCAGCGGCGGTTTTCCAGATCTCATCAAAATTTTTTGCGCCATCAGGCAAAACGTATTCGTATCCTGCAAAATAATCGCACATAATCAGGCGCTTTCCATCTGAAGAGATGTCGCCGCCGGTTAATAAACCTTTAGTTAGACTCGGCACGCCAATTTGTCCGATGTGTTTGAGAGTTTGTTTTCTATCGAATTCATAAGGTGCGGCGAGCTTGTAAATGTCTGAATCGCCGCTAAAATTCTTGCTCAAAATGTATAGATCGCCGTTTGAAGGGTTGACGAGCAAGGTTTCAGCATCATGACGCGCATCAGGATACGAAACGATTATTTTTTGCGTTCCTTCAATGAGACGCGGATTTTTCTTGCTCGAATTCGCATCCGATTGAACAATTTTAGGCTCGACGATTTTGTAAATGACCGATTCGCTCCGAGTCAAATTGTTGTTGCCAATATCGCCGACAAACAGATAATTTTTGCCGGTTTGTCGGTCAGTGTAAGCGGCAATGTCTTCCCAATCTACGTTTTTTGCGTTGTCAATTTTCCAAACCCCCAGCTTTTTGCCGGCTTTATCAAAAGCGTAAAGAAACGCGCCGTCGCCTGAATCATTGTGCGTCCAGAAAACGTCTGGATTAGTGCGCGAAGCAACTATTCCGCTGCTTTCATTGATCGCATCGTCTTGGATGGTTGCGAGGCGGCGCGGTTCAAGGTAATTTTTCGAATCCTGTGCGTTGTTGGAATTTGACTGATTCTTTGCATTTCCAGGTTCGGATTTGGCAGTATAAAACGCGCAGCTTGGGCAAAAGCACACCGCACTCAAAAAAATTGCCGTCAAGAATTGTTTCGCCATATCTTTCGTCTTAAATTTGAACACAAACAAGCGAACGAAACAAAAGAGAAAAAGTTTTCGTTAAATGCATGATTGCAAAATCGAAGTATTTGGCTTATTCTCACTTCGATTTCTCGCACTGCAGGCGCTTGTCAATATGATTGTCGGAACTGAATGGCTGGTGGAAGCAACTGGTTGTCACATCGAAAAACTGCGCGATGTGACAACTTTGCAAAGCGTTTTTGCACGTATTATCACGGATTTAGAGTTGAAACTGGTTGGTGAACAGCTCTGGCATCAGTTTTCCGCGCCCGGAGCGGGCATCACCGGACTTGCAATGCTGACCGAATCGCATCTTGCTTGTCACACTTACCCCGAACACAAAGCCGCCACTTTTAATCTTTATTGCTGTCGGACGCGCCCGGAATGGAATTGGATTCTAAATTTGCAAAATTTGCTTGGTGCGAAAAATGTAGAAGTATTAAAAATTGAGCGCGGCGAAACAAACCGTAACGCCGGCATCCTGCCGGTTGTCGTGAACGCATCCTGCGTTCACTTATTGCCATCCCCCGATCCTAAAGTTTTTAGTTTAAGCCATGAAATCTCATCGCCCCGATTTAAAAATGTAAGAATTCGTGGGAGACGCTTGCAGCATCTCGAACGTGAAGACGGAACTTATTTCATCACCTTCAGATTGGCTGATTCATTACCGCAAAACCTCCTAAAAAAGATTAAGTTTGAGCGTGAGCAGGCTAAAAAGATTTTGGAAAACTCTTCTAAAGATTTATCAAAAAACTCAGAGAAGCAAATTTCTTTGGCTCTCTCTCGCGACATTGAAAAAAGTTTGGATTTGGGAATTGGGTCTTGTTACTTAAACAATCCGCAAATCGCGCAACTTGTTGCAGATGCGATCAAATTCCAGGAAGGTAAGAAGTATCGCCTATTTGCCTGGTGCGTCATGCCCAATCATGTTCATGTTGTCATAAAACCAAATATTAGCCATGATTTAGATGAAATCTTGCACTCTTGGAAATCATTTACGGCAAATGAGGCTAACAAAATTTTACAGCGGAACGGGGACTTTTGGCAGCGTGAATATTACGATCATTTAATCCGTGATGACCAAGAATTTTACCGGATCGTTAAATATGTCCAGCAAAATCCGCTCAAGGCAAATCTCAAGAATTGGAGTTGGGTTGAAGTTTTAGTAACCAACAATGCACTCCAAGCGGACGACGAAGTGACGGCAGAATGCCGTCACGACAATCGTCAGGATGACGGCGGTACGATTGGAGGCGTGAGCCAATGAGCGTCTTGCAATCAAATTGTCCTTCATGCGCGGCGCCGATTGAATTTAAAGCAGGTTCGACAATTGTCGTTGTCTGCAAATTTTGTCGTTCGGTCGTGGCGCGAACCGACCGCGCACTCGAAGATTTGGGCAAAGTTGCGGAAATCGTGGAAACGAACTCGCCGCTCAAAGTTGGATTAAAAGGCAAATATCTCGATCACGGTTTTGAGCTGACAGGACGCGCACAGCTTAAACACGAGGCGGGCGGAGTTTGGGACGAGTGGTACGCGACGTTTTCAAACGGCTGGGTTGGCTGGCTCGCGGAAGCGCAAGGGCGGTTTTACATGACGTTTTACCAGCCCTTGCCTGGAGGCGCAATTGTTCCGGATTATTCCGCATTGCAAGTCGGACAGCCGTTTCCGGCAAATATCGGTTCCGGAGTTTTTGTCGTCGCCGAAAAAGGAATGGCGACAGCAATTGCTGCCGAAGGCGAAATCCCTTATCAACTAACGCCAAACGAAACAAGTTATTACGCTGATTTATCCGGTGCTGATCGCGCCTTTGCCACCGTTGATTACAGCCTCAATCCGCCCTGGATGTTTGTCGGCAAAGAAGTCACTCTCGGCGAAATCGGGTTAGAAAATGCCAAACCAGCCGAAAGGCAAGCGCAAACCGTTGGTGCGGCAGGGCTTAGTTGTCCAAATTGCGGCGGCCCGATCAATCTTCTCGCACCGGA
Organism: Pyrinomonadaceae bacterium; assembly: GCA_040005335.1. Taxonomy (GTDB): domain Bacteria; phylum Acidobacteriota; class Blastocatellia; order Pyrinomonadales; family Pyrinomonadaceae; genus JBBQUS01. The sequence goes on from JBDTZD010000386.1 coordinate 3,394, forward strand.
TGCATCAGAACGGGTGACTTGTCCGAACTGCGACTCACTTCTTGATGTCCAGCAGGGAAATCTTAAATACCTGCACGCACTGACAGCTCAAAAACAAACTTACGTTTTGCCGATTGGCGCGGTCGGGCAGCTTCCCGGCAGAGAACCAATGCAGATTATCGGAGCGACGACGCGTTCGGTGACAATCGAGGGCGAGAAATATTTTTGGCAGGAATATCTGCTTTATAAACCGAGCGTCGGGTTTTGCTGGCTGGTTGAAAGCGATAATCATTGGAATTTTGTCGAAACGGTGGCGGCGGGCGACATTACCGATAATTCTTTTGTCGGCAAAGGGGCAACAGTTAAATACAACGGCGCGGGGGCGGCAAAAGGCAAAACTTTTAAGATTTTCCAACATGCCGTTGGCATCATTGAACACGTCCAAGGCGAATTTTACTGGCGCGTCGAAGTTGGTGAACATGCGCTGATGACAGATTACGTTAACGCGCCGTTGATGCTTTCAAAAGAAGCGAGCGGAACGGGCAATTCGCAAGAAATCAACTGGTCGCTCGGAACTTATTTGCCGCGCGCTGTCGTCGAGAAAGCCTTTAACGTTCCCAATTTACCATCTGCCTCAAACATCGCCCCCAATCAGCCTTTTGTCCACAACGGTTTGTTCAAATACTCGGCAGCAATCTTGATTTTGTATATTATCGTTGGAATATTGTTAGTCCCGTTGACAGGATTTCCGAGTAAAGCCCTAAATTCAAGTTACACTCTACCGCCGATGGCAAATCCGCAGGCTCCGCAAATAGTTTTTAGCGAGCCGTTTGATTTAAAAGGCAATCGCAATGTTGAAATCAAAGCGAGCGCGCCGGTGAGCAATTCGTGGATGTCAATTGATGTGGATTTAGTCAACGATCAAAACAGCGAAGTCGAGAGCGTGCCACTTGATATTGAGCAATACAGCGGCGTGGAAGACGGCGAATCGTGGAACGAAGGGAGCAAGGAAAACTCTGCTGTTCTTTCGTCTGTTCCGGCTGGGCGATACACAATGCGAATTGAAGGCAGCTGGCAAAATTATCAACAGGCGATGCCCGTCACCGTCTCGGTCGAGCAAAACGTTCCGCGCGGCGTTAATTGCTTGTGCGGCTTGATTTTATT
>JBDTZD010000364.1:0-4534 GCA_040005335.1 Pyrinomonadaceae bacterium
GTGTTTCGGCTCGCGCCCGACATTAAAACCGATATAAGTTATTCGACCGCCAAAGGCTATGATGATCACGACTATGCTCCCAGCACATATTTTTCCGAAGGTCTTTTGCCGGTTTATAGAGAAATTGCGGGCGAAAAATTCTTTGGCTACCTTGACCGCACGGGCAAAATAGCGATTCCGTTTCAATTCGCCAATGCCGCGCCGTTTTTCGACGGACTGGCGGGAGTTGTCGTCAAAGAAAAAGACAAAACTTTTAACGCCTATATCAATCCAAAAGGCGAAATCGTCTTGCGAAACACTGCAGGCATCGCGCCTTTTTACAACGGCTTGGCGTTTCATTTCTTAAAACTCTGGACGATTCACCAAACTCCGAGAGAACGAAACATTTACGGCTATATGAACAAACAGGGCAAATACGTTTGGCTATCGCCCCGCGCTGAAACTCATCTGGACAAAAATTGGATAAAAGAAAACTTTATTGGGGCGAAACAAAACTAAAAGACCGCTTTTGAAATTTATGTTTTTAGTGAAATGTTTGATGCTGATTTTGTTGATAATTGCGCTTGCGCCGCAATTTGCAGCGCAAAATCAACCGGAAATGAAGAGCGACAAACCAATCGAATTTCAGGGCGATTTGAAAATTGGCAAACGATATGTCGCCGAAATCAAAACGGGCGAAGATCTGCAGTCGGTCCAGCCCGTCAAACAGCTGAAACCGCTCATCCATCATGCCGCAAGAATAGATTGGATGAACCTCGAAGGACTCGGCATTTTCAGCCTTCAGTATCGCGCCCGAAAAATCGAATTTGTTTTCGAGGTTGTTTCAGAAGACACTGTTTTTGTGGCAAATGGAAGATGGAACACAACTTATTTCTGCCGGATTTTAGAATTGAAAACCAAAGGCGAATATTACGGAAAATATAATGCCAAAACCTTTGTTTTTGTCGGCAAGTGCAAAAGTGTTAAGCCGACGGGTAAACGTCATCAGAGCTATATTTTTACCTTCGAGATTTTGCGCACTGTCGCCGGTGGTGAAAACATGGGCGACAAACGCGAAATTGCGTTTGAGCGTTTCGCCGATTTCGGCGGACGTTATTGGCTCAACCAAGTCGGTCAGCGCAGCGCAAACAGCGGCGAATTTCAATTGAATTCGGAAAAGGAAATCGAAGTCACGCTGCTCTACAGCTTAGACGAAAAAATTAAAAACTGATGCAAAATCATCTGCAATTTTTTCTTGCACCCAGTTTTTCTTCGCGCCGAATGCGCGGCAACGGGCGGCAGAGACAGTTGACGGTAGCTGCCTTCCAGTAAAATGTGCCAGTTAGTTTAAAGAATAGAGATGAAAAAGCACTGATGGTTATTTAATAATCATCTGTGCTTTTCCGTGCTTGACGGAGCTAAGTTTTCTTATTCAACCCTAGCAAAAGTGCTGCTTTTGCCAAAGGTTTCCAGCAGGCGTATTTCTACGACTTTGGCTGGTCTCACGGCGAACTCGCTGACCGTTGTAAAAGATTTTTATCTAAAATTATTAATCAAAACTACATCGCGGATTTCACCGCCACGTGTAAAGGCAAACCATTTACCATCGCTCGACCAATTGTAAGCGTAAAGTTTTTCGTTTGGTAAACCTTTCAATCTGTGTGGTTCGCCGCCGTCTAAATCCTGTCGCCATATTCCGTTCGTCCAATCACGATAAGTGACGGCTTTACCGTCCGGTGTCCATCGGACGCCGAGCCTCAAATTAGCTAATCGAGGAACGTCGAATAATTTAATTGGCTCGCCGCCTTCAATCGAAAGAATGGCGATTTTTGTACCGCCGTCAATATCATAACCGCAAGCGACAAAACGGCTGTCGGGCGAAATCCTCGCCCAGCTTGCTCCATCAGCTAATTTCAAAGGCTCGCCGCCGGAACTGGAAACGCGCCACAGTTCACCTGAATTTTCGTAATTTGAAACGTAAATAATCCAACGACCGTCGGGCGAAACGTGCGGCTGCGCGGCAACGTCCGCGTCGGTTAACTGCCGCAAATCGCTGCCGTCCGAATTGGCTCGCCAAACGGCGTATTTGCCCGTTCGGTTCGATTCAAAAACAACAAAACGATTATCTGCCGTGAGGCTCGGATAACTATTATTTCCGTCTGAAGGAATTAATTGTTTTGGTTCGCTGCCATCGGAGTTCATTTTCCAAATCGTATTATTTCCGTCTATCTCTGCCGTATAAACGATGCGTCCGTCCGCTGTCCATTCGACTCCATACCCGCCGTCCATTCGCCCGAATGAGCCGAAAGTGATTTGTTTCGCCCGGCTTAAATCGTTGACGGGCGCAATCCAAATGTTCGACTGAGCCTGCACCTGGATGGTGAGTAAAGCGTTTTGATTAGCCGCCAAGGCGATTGTGCCGTAGATATTCAGGTCTGTTATCAAATGCTGAACTTCGCCGCTCGGATAAGCGACAAACCACAGTTGTTTTCGGAGCGAGTCCTTTTTTTGGGCAATGGCAATCAAACCGCTTCCGTCCGCCAGCCACGCCGCTGTTGTGATTATGCTCCAATCCTGCGTCGTCAAAGCCTTGATGCTGCCGTCCGCGACGTTGACTGTGAAAATACCATAGCTCGTGCTGGCTTCATTTTTTGACGCGCCGACGGCAATCGTCGAGCCGTCCGGCGACCAGGCGACACTTTGTCGGACAAAATTCATTTTGTCCGGCGAAACCGCCAATTCAATTTCGTTTTTGCCCTCGGCGTCCGCGACGATCAAAATATTTTTATTGCGTGCTGAATCGCTTCTCACAAAGGCGAAGCGCCGACCGTCAGGCGCAAACGCGATATTGTAAACGTCGTCTTCGATTTTTTCCGACGCGCCGCCGAAAACCGGAATTTTGTAAATCGCCTCTCTGCTCTGCTCATCGCCCAAAGCGTAATAAATGCTGCTCGCATCAGGAGTAAATTTAACACCGAAATATTTTATGGGCGCGGGCGGGCGAAGCTGAACGGGCGCGCCGCCGTCAACGTGACCGAGCCAGAGACTTTGATCTGCGCCGTCCAAATGCGAATAAACAAACAATTTTCCATCCGGCGAAAGCGCTGCATTGGTTGCTCTACCATCGGTTGTCAACCGTTTAATCGAGAAGTTTTGAACAGATGAAGCGGCCAGAACATTTGTTTTTCGGCGGTTATACCAGACATAGCCGCCAATCCCAACGACGAGCAGCAAAATCGTCGTGATTAAGCCCACTGCGAGGCGATGAGTTTTTAACCAATCAGGCTGCGCCGCGCTTCTCTTTTCTTCTTGCTCTTCGATGGTGAAGCGCGAAATTTTTTGGCTTTCAATGACGACTTCGTTTTCGTTCAGCACATTTAATTCGCCGACAAACCTGTAACCGCGCCCGGGCACGGTGACAATAAAACGATGCTCGCCCTTGCGTTCGCCGAGCGCTTTGCGGAGCGCGGCGACGTGAACCGTCAGATTATTTTCCTCGACAAATTGATTCGCCCAAACTAGATCGAGCAAATCATTTTTCGATAAAACTTCGCCGCGCCGTTCGACCAGAGTTAACAGCAAATCAAAAGTTTTCGGTTTGAGATGAATAATCCGACCGCGTTTGAGCAATTTACGTTTGAGAAAATCAATCTCAAATTCGTCGAAGAAAAAAGTTGTTTCCGTCGTTTTTTCCATCGCGTTAGCAAACATTAGCAAACATTAGCCGGAAAATTAGGGACTTTGCACAAAATTTTGGTGGAGGATAGCTGCGTTCCAGAAAAAAAGTCTTCTGTCGAAATCATAGCAGAGGCGTCAAAAACGACCAAGAAAAATTGGAATAAACAATCTATTGAACGAGGAAAATCTGATTTGATTTTGAACAGGGAGCGACAACTCAAAAACCAACAGAGGCAAATTGACGGTTTGCGAAAACTTGACTGCCTCTCAAACCCGCAAGCGGAGGCTTGTAAAAAATAAAAATAAAACAAATGAACACAGAAAATAAAAAACTAAAATTGATTGGCGCGGGATTAGCCGTGTTTCTACTAATGGTTTTCGCGTTCTCGGCGTCCGCAAATGCACAAACGGCGCAAATCGAATGTGAAAGCAAATCCAAAGCCATTAAAGTCGTTACCGTTGAACAGTTTCAAGGCGCCAATGCGGTCTTTAATTTTCCGAACGACGGCATCGGGCATTTTAGCTCAACCCCGCTGCTTTCGACAACAATAGATGTAGGTGGACGACAGCGAACCTGTGTGGTCGCCCGCTTCAGCACAGAGGCACTACCGTTAGACAATCACATGGTCTTTCAGGTGAGAGTTGATGGTGTGCCGATGAAGGGTCATGTGCTCTCGTTCGTCGGCATCCCGACTCCAGTTGTCACCGATCCGGAAGAAACCGATCTGAATCTTCCAAGAATGGTTTCGCACGACTTCTTTGCCGTAGTCGAGCCGGGAACGCACCGCGTCGAAGTTCTGTTTGCCGGATGCTGCAGCAGCGCTCCGCCGCCAAATTCCATTTACGCATATGCGGGCGGCTCAGTTCTGACGCTCGA
>JBDTZD010000194.1:0-15265 GCA_040005335.1 Pyrinomonadaceae bacterium
GAGCGACGGCACACAGATTGACAACTTCAAATATTTTGAATCTTCGCAAAAACAACTTCGCAGAGTTCAACGCAAGGTTGCCAGACGACGACGCGGTTCGCATCGCCGTCGCAAAGCCGTTGCGCTTCTGCAAAAGGTTCATGCGAAGATTCGCAATCAACGCAGTGATTTTCATCATCAAGTCTCGCGCTTGCTGGTTAATTCGTATGACTTGATAGCAATCGAAGATTTGAATATTAAAGGCTTGAGCAAGGGCATCCTTGCCAAACAAGTGAACGATGTTGCTTGGGGTTCGTTCTTTTCTAAGTTGGAGTACAAAGCTGAAAACGCTGGACGCCAATTGATTAAAGTAAACCCAAACGGTACATCTCAAACATGCACTTGCGGCGAAACAGTTAAAAAGAATCTGTCCGTTCGCTGGCATGAATGTTTGAAATGTGGCGTCTCTAATCATCGCGATATTATTTCGTCTCAAGTTATTCTCTCGCGGGGACTCCGCGATGTGTCGCTAATCAAAGCCGCTAGGCTACGGATTGACACAGAAGCCGCCTTGCTTTAGCTGGCGGAGTAGTCACTTGGGTTTATCCTGTGTTTAGTTTAAATTTATGTCAAATTTCGAAGATGCAACATCCGTCCGAGCGGGCGAACAATTAAACGAGCAAAATTTGCTCAAGTTTTTGCGCTCGAATCTGCCAGATGCAAAAGGCGACATTGAGATTAAACAATTTCCTGCCGGCAGCTCAAATTTAACTTACTCGATTGAAATCGGCGAACAGAATTTTGTGTTGCGTCGTCCGCCGTTTGGCAGCACGGTCAAATCAGCGCACGACATGAATAGAGAGTTTCGTGTTCTCTCAGCGCTTTCCAGAATTTATCCAGCTGCGCCGCGACCGTTGTTATTTTGCGCCGATGAGAACATTATCGGCGCCGAATTTTATCTGATGGAGCGCAAAAACGGCGTGATTTTGCGCGGGTTGGACGTGCCGGAAAAACTGACCGAATCATCAGAATTACAAAAAGCGGTTTGCGAAAGTTTTGTTGATAATTTAGCCGCGCTCCACAACCTTGATTACAAATCTGCCGGACTCGGTGATTTAGGCAAACCAGATGGTTATGTTCGCCGCCAAACAACAGGCTGGATAGAGCGCTATCATCAAGCTAAAACTGACGAATGGCGCGAGATTGAACATTCAGCTGTTTGGCTGAGCACTAATATTCCGCCGGAAACAGGGAGAGCCGCGCTCGTTCACAACGATTACAAATTCGACAATGTAATGCTGGCAATTGATGATTTAACTCGCGTCATCGGCGTTCTGGATTGGGAAATGGCGACAATCGGCGAGCCTTTGATGGATTTAGGGACAACGCTCGGCTACTGGATGGACAAAGAAACTCCGCAATTCTTGCAAACAATGCCGTTTAATCCGCGTGTTTTGATGGAGAATTTTACGCGTCGTGAATTAGCTGCGCGATACGCCGAACAAACCGGCACAGATATTTCCAATCTACTTTTTTACTATGTTTTTGGAACTTTCAAAATCGCCGTTATCGCACAACAGATTTACTTTCGCTTTGCGAGGGGGGCGACGCAGGACAAACGTTTTGCAAACTTCAACCAATTTGTTGCCGCACTGGGTAAAATTGCCGCCAAAGCCATTGAAACCGGTAAAATCTAAAGCGCATTGAGCAGTTCGAGAAGCGGTTCACCATCCTCAAAAACTATTTCTATCTCAACTACAAAACACGGCAAGCTAAACTCTAATTGCCGTAATTTTACCGCGTCTTTCGCCGTTGTCAGCAAAACCCCCGCGCCGTTAGCTTTCGCTTCCTTTTCGATCAAGTCAATATCAATTTGTTTGTAAATGTAATGATCTGAAAAAGCTTTTGTCGTTTTAAGCGAAAAATCTGCTTGCCGCAAACTCTCGAAAAATCCGTGCGGATTACCGAGCGCGCAAAATGCCAGCCCGATTTTAGATTTTAGATTTTGGATTTTGGATTTTTCGCTTAATTGACTGGGCGGCTTTTCGTCAAAATCTTTTAACTCCGTCAGTCTGAGAATTTGAGTTTTAGAGATTAAAATTGGGCAGTTTTGGTTAAAACTTTGCACTTTGCGCTTTAAACTTTGAACTTCTTCTGCCAGGTCTGTTCGCGTCAAAATCACGCAGTCGGCTCTCCTCAAACTTGTTAAAGGCTCCCGCAAAATTCCGGCGGGCAGCAGTTTCTCGTTGCCAAAAGGGTTCGTCGCGTCAATGCAAATAATATCCAAATCGCGTTTGATTTTAAGATGTTGGAATCCGTCATCCAGAACGAACGCGGTGATTCCTAAGTGCTGGCGCGCCCAGATTCCGGCGGTAGAGCGATTTTTGTCGGCAATAACTGCAGCGCTTCCGAGTAATTTGTGAGCAAGTTCAAACGGTTCATCGCCTGCCGCTTGCGCGTCGGTTAAAATCCGTTTGCCGTCGGAAACCAAAACTCTCTCATTGGGATTTGTGCGCCCGTAACCGCGCGTCAAAATGCAAACCTCGTGATTTTTTTCGGCTAGAACTCCGGCGACAAAGGCGACGAGCGGCGTTTTCCCCGTCCCGCCAACCGTTAGATTCCCAACGCTCACGACCGGAACGCCTAAATCAACCGATTTGAAAGAACCGTTTTGGTAAAGTCCTCGTCGTACCCCAGTAATTCTGCCAAACAGCCAGCCAAAAGGGGTAAACAATTGTTCAGCTACTTTTTTCAAATTATTTTTCCGCAAAACTTGTTGCCAGCGTCCCGATTAACCCGAAAGGCGACGTGTTTCGTCTTTCAACACCATCGCGAACAAGACGCGTTTCGCTAATCGTCCAAAACCAATCAGGCACTTTGTCGCCAGCTTGCAAAGCTGCTGTGCCCGATTGGTTTTTATCTTTGGAAAACAGCTTGACAAACTCAATCGGAGAAACATCATCGCGCGTTAAGGTGCGAATAAATGTTCCGCTAGATATTTGTTTGGGCTCGTTAAATTGAAGCCAAATTGGTTGAGTCTGAAGCGTTTGATTTTGCTCTCGCGCTGTGCGGCAAATCTGCAAACTTTCCTCACTGCCGAGAAATAAAAAATCTTCTGCTAAATCGCTTTTTTTATCGCCGTTCACCAGCAAAGTTTTTTTGAGTGATTCGGCATCCCTGACTCTAACGGCTGCAACCGTCGCGTCTTCTGCCGTTGAAAGCCGTGCCGTTGAAAGCGCACCGTTTGTCGCCCCCAAAAAATCGTCGGCTTTTTCAACTCCGTATGGCGCCAGCAAACCGTTTGCCGCTTGGGAAAACGCCACCGCGCTGAAAGCGTCAAGTCTGGTTGTCATCGCAAAGAGCACTCCGCGCCAAGCGGCTTGCGGACTTTTTAAATTGTAAATAGTCACCGATTGCAAATTTGCGGGCAGGAACGCGGCGGCGGGCGGCGAATCGTTTCTTTCTTGAACCGCCAGCGGCTCGCGCAGACGGGCGACTAACTCCGGCGGCATCTGGACAAAGTAGCGATCCTCGATTTTGTCTCCTAACCCTTTGCGCGCCGTCCACCCGATTGCCGTCACGGATTTTTGCACAAACGGGGGCAGCGATTGCGCCAGCAGGCTCATGGCGCGATGGTCTTCGGCCATTTGCCCGGCGACGAGTACCGCGCCCACGCTCGAAAGCTGTTTGATGCCCTCGGTTGTCAGAAAACCGAAAGCAAACGCTGTTTCGCGTTCCGTGCTTGCTCGCATTTTTACCAGAACGGGGTCATCAGCTAGAGACTTTCGCTTGCCGCTTTTTGCATCAAGACATGCCTGAACTGCCTGTTCATCGTTGCCGACAACGATAGTTGTGCCCGCGACGGCAGCGAATAAATTACGCTCGTCCGCATGGGCGCGAAAAATCGTCCAGGCAGCTCCGTCCGTTTCCTTTTTCTCAATCCGAATTTCGCCAAACTGACGTCGGGCAAAATCACTCACTGAGGTATCGACAAAATTATTTGCTCGACTTGATTTGGTCTCAATGACAACGGCAAATTGCGGGCGGATTTTTAAACTTGCGCCCCTGTCAACTGTGCCAATGCCCATCAGAGCGACAGCGATTTGCGCTCTGCCAAAAGTAAGCGTTTCGGTCGAACCTAAACTTGCGTCGGCTAAAGTTTGGCTGAGCCACCCGAAATTACTTAAATCTTTCTCGACGCCGTTGACGGGCGCTAGCTCGCGCCAAGCCTCTGTGTTGGTCAACGATTGCAAAATCTTCGGTAAATTGTCGGCTTCAAAATAGCAGAGCGTTTCCGCCGGAACGTCAGTCGCCATGTCAATCGGCAGCGGACGCTGCCAAACAATCCAGACTGCCGCTAAAATTGCCGCCAGCCCGCCGCCCAAACTTAACCATTTCCAGAGTTTCATCTTTTCGTCCGTGCAATTTTGAACCGAAATCATCAAACGAGCAACTCGGGGGGCGCCCACAAAAAACTTTGTCTAAAATGATTGCTCTCATTGTTCAGAGCGTCAAAAAGCGTTTAAGATATTTGGCGAGATATGAAATTTCCTTTTGCCAACACTTTATTGCGTTACAGCACGACCATTGCTCTGGTTATTTTCTTTACGGCAATTCAGTGGCTGTTGCACCCGCTTTTAAAGGGTAACGGCCAGCTTTTATTTTATATTTTGGCGATTATTTTAGCCGCGCTCGTCGGAAGATTTATGTGCGGCGTCGTCGCCACGATTGTGAGCGTCCTGGTTGGCACTTATTTCTTTATCGAACCACGCAACTCGTTAAAATTTGATGATCTCTCGATTTTTTCTTTTATTCTAACTTTTACTATTGTTGGAATAATCGTTTCGTGGTTGGTTGAGCAACTGCATCTCTCGCGCGCTCACGCCGAAGCCAAAGCCGCTGAAGCCGAACGCGAGGCGATGGAATCTCGCATCGCCGAAGAATATTATCGAGAATCGGAAATGCGTTTCCGAAATGTTGCAGATGCGGCGCCGGTCATGATTTGGGTAGCTGACATAACCAAGAAATGTGTTTGGTTTAATCAGCCATGGCTCAGGTTTACCGGGCGCACAATGGAACAGGAACTTGCCAACACACGAGAAGACGCGATTCATCCGGACGACATAGAAAATTGCACCGACATTTATTTTTCGGCATTTGATGCGCGCAAACCTTATAGCATGGAGTATCGTTTGCGCCAACGCGACGGGAATTATCGGTGGATTTTAGATAATGGTGTTCCGCGTCTGGCTCCGAACGGCGAATTTTTAGGCTTTATCGGTTCATGCATTGATATTGACGACCGTTTGCAGGTCGAGCATGAACGCGAAAAACTTCTTGAAGAAGCCCGCCAAGCCCACGCTCAAGCCGAAGTTGCCAACCGCCTCAAGGACGAATTTATCGGAACCGTCTCGCATGAGCTGCGCACTCCTCTAAACGCCATTTTAGGCTGGACTCAGATGATGCACGGCGGGTTGATTGGTTCGGAGCAGATTGGCAAAGCTATTCAGGTGATTGAACGCAACGCCCGTTCACAGGCGCAGCTAATTGAAGATTTACTTGATATTACCAGAATCACCAGCGGAAAATTACGGCTCAATGTGCGCCCAACAAATTTAGCGCAGGTTGTTGAAGCCGCCGTTGATACTATTCGTCCGGCAGCAGAAGCCAAAGAGATTACGATTATCAAGATTCTGGATACCTCTGCCGGGCTTGTTTCGGGCGACGCCGACCGTCTGCAGCAGGTTGTCTGGAATCTGCTTTCCAACGCTATTAAATTTTCGCCCAAAAACGGACGCATCGAAACTCGTTTGGAGAAAATTGGTTCATTTATCGAAATCATCGTCCGAGATTCGGGCAAAGGCATCGAATCTGAGTTCCTGCCTTTTGTTTTCGATCGTTTTCGCCAGCAGGATGGCGCCACAACTCGCAAATATGGCGGCTTGGGACTAGGTTTAGCAATAGTTCGCAACATTGTCGAATTACACGGCGGCACAGTAAGGGCTGACTCTGAAGGTGAAAACAAGGGCGCGATTTTCACCGTCCGTCTGCCGCTGCGCGCCATTACCGAAATCAAGAAATCGCCGTCCGGTGACGTTGATGAAAGAATTATTCCGGCAGTCGGTTTTAACAACGTACCGGATTTATCAGTTGATTTGCAGGGATTGAAAATCCTCGTGGTTGATGATGAACCGGATGCGCGAGATTTGCTTTGTTCATTGCTGACGGTTTATGGCGCGGATGTGACGCAGTGCGGTTCGGCGGCTGAAGCCTTAAATATGATTCCCACTCTGCGTCCGCAAATTTTGGTTTCCGATATTGGAATGCCGCAAATGGACGGGTACGCGCTGATTAAAAAAGTGCGCGAGCTTAGCGCGGAAGCGGGTGGACAAGTTCCGGCAATCGCTCTGACGGCTTACACTCGCGTCGAAGATCGAATTCGTGCGCTCTCGCTTGGCTTTCAAATGTTTGTTCCAAAGCCGGTCGAACCAAGCGAACTTGTTGCAGCAATTAAAAGTTTATCAGGGTTAAACGAGAGTATTATGCAAACAAACGGTGATGGTGAACGCAGCAGCAGCAAGCAATAGTAATGAGCAAAACAGCAGCGATTAAGATTGTTGAAAATGAAAAACCGACCAGAAGTTTAGCGGAAATAAGCGCGGTTGTCGAAGCACTAATTTTTGTCGCGGATGACCCAATATCGGTGAAAACGATATCTGAAGTTTTAAATGAAGAGCGAAATCTGATTCAGTCAGTCATCGAAAATTTATCAGCAGAATTTGGCGAACGCGGCGGCGGTTTGCAGCTCAGAGAAGTAGCGGGCGGGTGGCAGTTTTCAACTCGCCCTGAGTTTCATGAAGAAATTCGCCGATTCTTAAAAACCCGTCCAAATGCTAAACTTTCTTTAGCAGCGCTCGAAACACTCGCCGTTATAGCTTACAAACAGCCAGTAACCATTCCGGAAATCATGGAAATTCGCGGCGTTCAATCGGGTTCGGCAATTAAGACGCTGCTTGATAAACGGTTGATTGTAGCGAAAGGCAGAAAGGAAACCGTCGGACGTCCGATGCTTTACGGCACGTCAAAGGAATTTCTGCTGCAATTTGGTCTGAAAGATTTAGCAGAACTTCCGAGCGTCGAGGATTTTGAAGATTTAGCAGGCAGCACATAGTAAATGCGTGTCAAGCAAACTGCAAACGCTTTGGTGATGCGGGATTTGCCTAGAGAATTCGAGGAAGCTTAATTTCTCGTAAACGATTTTATCCAGAAATATTTGAATTAAAACTGTGAAAGAAAGACTACAAAAATTAATATCACAAGCCGGAGTTGCTTCGCGCCGGCACGCTGAAGAAATGATCTTAAACGGAGAAGTAACGGTTAACGGCGAAATCGCCGCGCTTGGCGCGAAAGCCGATCCTGCTACGGATCACATCAAAGTGCGCGGCAAACTCATCAACACCAAACTCGAAAATCGCGAAAATGTTTACATTTTGCTCAACAAGCCGAAAGGGTTTTTGTCGAGTGTTTCCGATCCCGAAAATCGGCGGCTGGTCACGGATTTAGTGCCGGAATCACTTGGCAAACTGTATCCGGTCGGAAGACTAGATTATTCGACCGAAGGCTTGATTATTTTGACCAATGACGGCGAGTTTACGAATTTTGTGACATCTGCCAAAAACAAGATTCCGAAAACTTACGAAGTCCGTGTCAAAGGTTTGCCAAACGACAAGTTAATCGAAAACTTGCGGCGCGGCATCCGCCTCGAAGACGGTTTTCGCACCGCCCCATGTGAAATTCGCTTGATTGATAAAACCGAAAATAATGCCTGGTACGAAGTAACTCTGATTCAGGGACATAACCAGCAGATCCGCAAAATGTTTGACGCGATTCACCATTCGGTTTCGCGCCTGCGCCGGATTTCCATTGCTCATATTAAAATCGAAAAAATGCCGCTCGGCGCATACCGTCTGCTTGCGCCGCACGAAATCCGGCAGTTTACGCACCCAATCCGTAAACCCGTTGTTAAACCAAAAACTGTTTTAAAACCGCGAGAAAGAGCAGAGCGAACCGCGGCAAAATCTCAGGAAAGAATTCAACCGAAAGAACGAGTGTCGCCGAGAGACAGAGTTCAGCCAAAAGCGCGAACGACTCAAACGAGGCGAGCACAATCAAGTGTTAAAAAGCCAACTCGTTAAATTTTATCGCTCTAGTTCCAGTCGCGTGTACCAAAAAGCCCACGCGATTAGCACAAATTGCAAGGGCAGCCTCAGCCAAATCGCCGCTGGACTAAACTGCGGGAATAGATTTGTGTTCAACGCCATGTAAATGTTGGCCGGAAAAACCGCAACCAGGAGCGCAACCAATCCCCACGCTGCAAATCGTGAATATTTCGGAATCAGCAACCCGATACCAAGAGCAATTTCACAAACTCCGCTCAAGTAAACTAAAAATAAGTGCGCGGGCAAAACAGGCGGCATAATCGAAAGATAAAATGCTGTGTTTATGAAATGATTTGCGCCCGCCAGCACAAACGCCAACGCCAGCAGATATTTAAATGCGGTTTTAACAATTCTCATTTGAATTCAACAAAACTATTTTAACAATAGTCTAATAATCTTGACGAACTTAGCGTTTCTCTAAAAACGGTTTTCAGTAATCTTGATTAGCTTCTTTGGTTATGACAAACTAAATTTTAGTTATAACTCTAAATTTTAATTGAATAAATGACAAAATGAATTTTGAATTAACTGAAGATCAAAACCAAATAAAATACAGCGTTCGCGAGTTTGCTGAAAGCGAAATCCTTCCGCATGTGATGGAATGGGACGAGTCACAACATTTGCCGCTCGAACTTTTTCCTAAAATGGCTGAACTCGGGCTTCTTGGAATCATCTTCCCCGAAAATTACGGCGGCGCGGGGCTTGGTTATATTGAATACGCGACGATTATCGAGGAGTTGGGGCGCGTGGACGGCTCGATTTCGCTAAGCGTGGCAGCGCATAATTCGCTTTGTTCAAACCATATTTATATGTTTGGCAGTGAACAGCAAAAACAAAAATATCTGGTACCGCTGGCGACCGGAAAACATCTTGGCGCGTGGGGATTGACCGAAGCAAACGCGGGTTCCGATGCTTCAGGGACGCGCACCACTGCAGTTCGCAATAACGGCGGCTGGCTTGTTAACGGTTCAAAAAATTTTATTACTCATGCTATTTCCGGTGATACCTGTGTGGCTGTCGCCGCAACCGACAAATCCAAAGGCAACAAAGGCATTACCGCATTTATTTTTGAAAAGGGAATGAAAGGCTTTGCTTCCGCCAAAAAAGAAAACAAGCTTGGAATGCGCGCTTCGGAAACGGCTTCAGTTGTTTTTGAAGATTGCTATATTGACGATGCGCAGCGACTTGGCAACGAAGGCGAAGGGTTTTTGCAGGCGATGCAGATTTTGGACGGCGGGCGAATCTCAATCGCTTCAGTTGCTTTAGGCATCGCGCAAGGCGCTTACGAAGCTGCTGTGCGTTATGCCAAAGAACGACAGCAATTTGGCAAGCCAATTTCAGAGTTTCAAGCGATTCAGTTTAAACTGGCGGACATGGCAACTCAAATTGAAGCCGCACGATTGCTCACGATGCGAGCAGCCGCACTAAAAGACGCTGGCAAAAAAGTTACTAAAGAATCCGCGATGGCGAAATTGTACGCATCCGAAGTCGCCGTCCGCGTTGCGGAAGAATCAATCCAAATTCATGGCGGTTACGGTTACACCAAAGATTACCCGGCGGAAAAATACTGGCGCGATTCCAAACTTTGTACAATCGGCGAAGGGACGAGCGAAATTCAACGCCTCGTCATTGCTAAGCAATTGCTTAAAGCATAGGAAAAAAAAGGCCTGAACAATCATTCACGCTTTTTGTTTGAACTTTGTATTGCATCGGTGTTTCGCAATTGCATCTGTGAAACAACTCTGGTAGATTGGTTGCGCCCTAAAAATTCCACATCTACGAAGGAGTAAAATTTATGAGTTTGAGTGCACCGTTCGTCGCCGAATTACAACAGGAAGCGAAAACCACGAGAAAAGTTCTGGAGCGAATTCCCGAATCTGCTTTCGGTTGGAAACCACACGAAAAATCAATGACTATGGCGAGACTTGCCACGCACGTCGCGGAAATGACGGGTTGGATTAAAGACACGGTTGAAAAGCCTGGAATTGATTTTGCCGCGATGGATTACAAGCCTTTTGAACCGAAAACCACCGCTGAGCTGGTAGATTTCTTTGACCAACGAGTTGCAGAATCAACCGAAGCACTCAAAAACACTTCGGATGAAGCGATGATGCAGAATTGGATAATGCGAAACGGCGAGACTGTTTACATGGATTTACCGCGAGTCCAGGTTTTGCGCGGGATGGTTTTTAATCACATCGTTCATCATCGCGGGCAACTTTCGGTTTACCTGCGGTTAAATGAGATTCCTGTTCCGGAGCTTTACGGACCTTCGGCAGACGAAGGCAAAATGTAGTTTTTACAACTAAAATTGCTCTCAAGAGTGACAATGTTGCGCTGCCAACTTGTCACTCTTTGCATTTACAGCGAAAATAAAAGTTTGGGTTTCCCGTCAAAGTTAATGAATGATTTAACTGAAAAAGTTTTAGCGGGTGAGCTGCGAGCCGTCGCCCGCGCAATTTCAAAGGTTGAAAATGGCGCGACAGATGCCGTCGCCCTGATGAAGGAAATTTTTCCGCACACGGGAAACGCGACAATTATCGGCATTACAGGATCGCCCGGAGCCGGTAAATCTTCGCTCGTTGATAAGCTCGCTCTGCTTTATCGCAGCCAAAATCTCAAAGTCGGAATTGTTTGCATTGATCCATCGAGCCCGTTTTCGGGCGGCGCAATTTTGGGCGACCGAATTAGAATGCAAGCGCTTGGACTCGATAAAAATGTTTTTATTCGTTCGATGGCGACGCGCGGAAATCTTGGCGGTCTGGCGCGAGCGACGGTAGATGCGGTGGCGATTTTAGATGCGGCCGGCTATGAAAAAATTATTGTTGAAACCGTCGGAGTCGGGCAAGACGAAGTGGAAATCGTCAAAACGGCTGACGTTTCTGTTGTTGTTCTGGTTCCAGGAATGGGCGACGATATTCAGGCAATCAAAGCCGGAATCATGGAAATCGGTGATGTTTTCGTAATTAACAAAGCCGACCGCGAAGGCGTTTTGCGAACTGTCAAAGAGCTTGAATTCCTGCTCTCGCTTGCGCACCGGCAGGATTTTTGGAATCCGCCGATTGTCAAAACCGTGGCGACCGAAAGCAAAGGTCTGGAGGATTTGGCAGCGGCTATTGCATCTTACGCCGATTTTCAAAAACAGAACGAATCAAGCCTGACGCGAAAACGCGACATTGCCCGCTGGCGGCTCCTCGAATTGTTGCGCGAAACTTTGCTCGCTCGCACTATGAATGCGAACGGGACAAGCGAAAAACTAGAAACCCTGGCTTTAGAAGTGGCGCAAAAACGCCGCGATCCTTATTCGGCAATCGAAGAAATATTGAACGGAAATTAATCCAGAGAAGCCTTAAATGAAAAGACAAATCATTGACGCAAATCTTTCGTACACATTTTCCGATTACTTCAAAATAAATGCCGATGCTGAAGAGGTTTTGGCTTATTTTAATTTGTTATTTGAAGTCGAGAAACTTGATTTACCGCAAACACAAAAAGAAATCGAAAGGCTTGATAATTTAAGTTTACGGTTGGAAGAAAATTTGGCGATGGTCAATCTTAACAACGAGATCGCTAGGCGTGAGTTTTTGATTGCTCCCGTTCTCTCGGAAGTCGCACATTTCACAAATGGCAAAATTAAAGTTGAGTATCCAATTGAAGTCAGCCAGCAATTGAGAGGAACGCTTGACTATCTTTTAAAAGCTAACAACAATTTTCTTGTTGTCGAAGCTAAACAAGCCGATTTAACTAGAGGTTTTACGCAGTTGGCAGTTGAGCTAGTTGCCTTTTCCGAGTGGGAAGATAAAGACGTTTTATTCGGCGCAGTTTCAATTGGCGAGAGTTGGCGGTTTGGGAAGTTTGAGCGGCAGAGAAAAATAATTACGCAGGATTTGAATATTTACAATATTCCTGCTGATTTGGAAAAGTTAATGAGAATTCTAATTGGTATCCTTGAATAAATTTTGATTTCAAATTATGAAAATCAGTCATCTCGGAATTGCGACCAAAGACCTTGACGAAGCCTTAAAGTTTTGGCAAAACGCGCTTGGATTAGAACAGACTCACGCTGAAGTTGTCGAAGATCAAAAAGTGCGCGTCGCGATGTTGCCAATCGGGGAAACGCGCATAGAATTGCTCGAACCAACATCGCCTGATTCGCCGATTTCAAAATTCCTAGAAAAGCGAGGCAGCGGAATTCATCATATTGCCGTCGAAGTTGAAAATATTGAGGAAAGTCTGGCGCAGCTGAAACAAAACGGCGCTAGATTGATTGATGAAACGCCGCGCCGTGGAGCAGAAAATTGTCTCGTCGCCTTTGTTCATCCGCAATCTGCGGGCGGCGTTTTACTTGAATTAATACAGCAAACTGAAAAACACTAAATTAAATTTTATTTATCCTGTTTATCTTAATGAAAAAACAAACAATTCTTGCTCTCTTGATGTTGATTGCGCTTGGGCTTTCCGCCGCCTCAGGTTGCAGTTCAGTTCAAAACACCGTCGCCCAGCAGCAACAGCATGCCGCAATCACTCAATTATCCGGCGAAGACCTATCCCTCGTCTTGCCAAAACTAGCGCCGCCCCAGGCGTTGGCGCAACTTGCCGGAAATACTCAGCAAATTGAAGTTCTTTTAAAACAAGTTAAACAAGTTTTGGCTGTTGCGGCGGAAGCGCGAAAAAACGGAATTGCGGATGAACCGGGCGTCAAACAGCAGCTTGATTTCACCGCCACACAAGTTTCGGCAATCGAGTTTGATAAGGATCAGAATAAAACCAGCAGCGACTCTCCTACGTCTCCTTTCTCAAGCGTCAAACCCGAAGAAGTCGAAGCATTTATGACTGAATCCGGCAACGAAGCAAAATTTAATTCTTTTGTCGAAGTTATCAAAAAGCAAATTGCAGACGCGTCGCCCGCCGGAGTTGCGCCAAAAGAAATTACCACCGATCAGCTCAAACAATTTCGCGAGCAATGGGCGAAAGCTTTGATTGTTGAACGTAAAGCCAAAGCCGCCGGATTTGACAAAAAGCACGAAGTCGAATTGCAAATTGCTTTGCAGCAAGCCAGCCTTTTGGCTCAAGAATATTTTAAACGCAAGGATAAAGAGTTTGATGTGGATGATGCGGCTTTGAATGATTACATCGCACAGCACCCTGAATTTGACACGACCAAACAGCGCGAAAAAGCCGAAGACGTTTTGCGGCGTGCCAAGGCAGGCGAAGATTTTGCCAAACTCGCCAACGAATTTAGCGAAGACCCCGGCAACAAAGACCCAAAAACCGGCAAGCCAAATGGCGGTCTTTACGCAGACAAAAAAAAGGGTGAGTTCTTGCCGGATTTTGAGAATGCCGCCCTCGCGCTCGAAAAGGGACAGATTGCTCCTAATTTAGTTGAAACGCCGTACGGTTATCACATTATTAAACTCGAAGATAAAAAAACTACTAAAGACAAAGACGGCAAAGACTCAGAAACATTTTCCGTCCGGCATATTTTAATTTCGACCGCCGGCGCGCCCGATCCGAGCAATCCTTTCGCGCAGCCGAAAAATATGCGAGAGAGCGCGCGCGACAAAATCAAAAAAGAGAAACGCGATAAATGGATCGAAGAAATCGAGGCGCGAAACCCAATTACGTTGCCAAAACCGGAAGAAGTCAAAATCGAAGCCCCGACGCTCGCGCCTCCATCTGGAATGCCGAATTTGCCGCCCACTTCCGGCGACACAGTTCCCGCGCCTTCCCCGGCCGCCGAAAATAAGTAAATGACTATCTTAATGTCAGAACAGATTTTAATAGGAGAAAAAAAACTTGAAATCATCTAGCAGAGCATTACTTGCACTCAGCGTATTCGTTGCTTTAGCTCTCAGCTTGCTCGCGTGGAGCGTTCAGTTCAATCGCGCCAAAGCCGAAGAAATGGAAAAGCAGATTTTATCCAAATTGGATGAAAAGGACATTAATCTTATTCTTCAAAGCCAGACGCAGGGCAATCCGCAGCAACTTGCCCCGCTTAAGGACGACTCGGAGGCTCGCAAAAAGATTTTAGAGCAATTGCGCGGTTTGCTAGCGCTCGCCGCCGAAGCTCGTCGCCAAGGAATCGCCGACGATCCGCTTATCAAAAATCAATTGGCATTTTCGGAAAAACTGCTGATTGCGCAGAATTATGATGTGTCGCAAAATCAAGGTAAACCCGCACCTCCGTTTGGCAATGTCGAGCAAAAAGAAGTAGATAATTACTGGACAATTCCAGGACATGACGCAGAATTGCAAAAAGTACTTGACAGCCAAACCGCCGCCATTAAAGCGGCCGGTCAGCCAGCCCCAAAATTTGAAGGCGAAACTCTCAAACGAATCAAAGATCAGTTTGCTCGGATCAACATCACTTATGATAAAGCTAAAGCTGATTCGAATTTTATGAGCAAGCGCGACCTTCAACTGAACATCGGTTTTCAGCAAGCTAGAGTTTTGGCAAACGAATACGCTACCAAGAAGCTGGCAAAAGAAGTTGAACCCACCAAAGAAGAAGTTGCCGCATATCTTATTGCGCACCCGGAATATGACGCGGCTAAACAACGAGAAAAAGCCGAAAGCATTTTGCAGCGCGCCAAGGCAGGCGAGGATTTTGCCGCTCTTGCCAATCAATATTCGGAAGACCCAGGCAACAAAGATCCGCAAACCGGCGAAGCGAAAGGCGGTTTGTACGAGAATATTGCGCAAGGTTCGTTTGTGCCGGAGTTCGAAGCTGCCGCGCTGGCTCTCGAAAACGGGCAGATTGTGCCGAATCTGGTTGAAACGCCATACGGTTTTCACATTATCAAGCTCGAAGACAAAAAAGCCGGCAAAGGTGTGGACGGCAAAGATGGTGTAATTTTTTCGGCTCGCCATATTTTGCTGCAAAATAAATTTCCCGCTCCAAACAGCAATCCAATGGCACGACCACAAATGTTGAGCGGCGAAGAGACGGCTCGCGCAAAAGTTGGTGAGGAAAAGCAGAAAAAATTGCTTGAAGAACTGATTACCCGCAACAAAATCGAACTGCCCGAAGATTTTACGGTCGAAGTACCGGAAGCCCCGGACGGCAG
>JBDTZD010000146.1:0-4492 GCA_040005335.1 Pyrinomonadaceae bacterium
GATTTCCAAGGTTAAAACCATCTTATACCGTTGAAAACTATCTCGAAATTGATCGTGCCGATGAAGAACGCTACGAATATCTCGACGGCGAAATTTATCTGATGGCAGGCGAAAGCGGCGCACATGGCGATATTTGCACAAATCTTGTCGGCGAGATCCGCGCACAATTAAAAGGATCGCCGTGCCGTGCTCGCTCAAAAGACACAAAAGTTCGAAGCAGAGGAATCATCAGACCGAGCGTGACAACCAAAGGAATGTTTTCTTACCCAGATTTACTGGTAATTTGCGGCGCGCCGCAATATCACGATGAAGTGCAGGATATGATTCTTAATCCTGCCGTTATTGCCGAAGTGTTGTCTGAGTCAACCGAAAGATTTGATCGAGGCGAGAAATTTGAGCGGTATCGTTTATGGAATCCGACTTTGGCCGATTATTTGCTTGTTTCACAAGACAAACCGCTCGTCGAACATTTCACGCGCCAATCGGACGGAAACTGGCTGTTGCGTGAGTATCGTGGTTTAAACACAAGTTTGATTGTTGAATCTATCAGCTGCAATTTGAGCCTGGCAGAAATTTTTGATCGCGTGGAGTTTCAAAATGATTTCGACGAGGAAATCGTCGGCTAGTGAAATCAAGAATTACACGCCAAGAATTAGTAAAGGCGTTTTAATTAGCTTGAGCAATAATGTCGCCGAAGATTTCGCTTTGAACGAGTTTGATATTGGCAGTTTTAACAAGTTCAAGAATGGCTAGAAAAGCCAAAACAAGTTCGCGTTTTGTTTGGATTTGCGAGAAAAAGCTGCTCAAGCTCAGTGTTTTCTGAGCGAAAATCATTGCCTTTAGATCGTCGAGCATTTCTGTCAGAGACATTTCATCGCGTTCGATTTCGAGCGCGATTTCTTCTGTTTTCCGCGCTAAAATTTTCTGAAAAGTTGCGAGTAGATCAAACAAACCAACATTGATTTCAGAGTTGGAATAATCGGTTTCAAGCTGCCCGCGCGCGAAAACCGATTGTTCCACCGTAGCCTGTTCCCAGAGCATCTGCGCGGCGTTTTTGAATTTTTGATGTTCGAGCAGACGATGAATGAGTTCTCGGCGGGGATCAATTTCGATTTCATCGTCGCCATCAAACAGCAATTCTTGGGGCAAAAGCATTTTCGATTTGATTTCGATCAGCGTCGCCGCCATTACTAGAAAATCGCCCGCCACTGCCACGTCCATTTTTTTCACCAATCGCAAATAATCTAAATACTCATTGGTAATTCGAGCAATCGGAATGTCAAAAATATTTGCCTGCTGCTGCTTAATAAGGTGAAGCAATAGGTCAAGCGGGCCGGCGAATTCTCCCAAACGCAGTTTTAGTTCTTCGTCATGACGCGAATGAATAATGTGCGGCTGGACTTTGGCAAAATCAAAAGTTAGCTGCTGTTCCATCAAAGTTATAATCGCGCTCAACGCGGGCAATGCGCGTTGTAAAAGATTTACACCAGATTTCTCGATCCTTTTGCTGTGTGATGCGGTGTTCGGCTTGCTCGTGCCGGGCGTGAATCGAATCTAAATTCTGTCCAATATGAAACCGTGATTCCAAGTGTTTGACGGGCTGATTCGACGCCTAAAAAACCTGTTTCTTGGGAGGCAAGTTCGAGCATTCTCTGTGCCGTTTCATCGTAACCGTTATCGCCTGCAGTGCGGAGAGAGGTAAAAATAACGGCGTAATATGGAGGTTTGGGCGTTTCGACAATCATTAAGTTTACAGAGACAGTAAATAATAAATACCTAAACGAATTGGGAACATAATTATGCTAAAAACACCCATGTACATCAACACCAGCAAAATCATAAAGCCATATTGTTCAAACAATTCCCAGACCGGCTGAAAACTTGTAGGTAAAAATGTGGACAAAACCTTGCTGCCGTCAAGCGGCGGAAATGGCAACAAATTAAAAATTGCCAGAGAAACATTGAGCGTCAGCATATAACCGACAATAATTGCAATTGGATTATTCGTCCGGGTAAAAAAGGCTATGGGTTCAAATGTGCCGTTGAGAATCAAGATTTTAGCAATAGTGAAAGCGATGAGCGCTAAAATCAGATTAGCCAGAATTCCGGCAATTGAAACCATTACGTTAGCAGTGGTGTAATTCGTCCAATTGCGAGGATTAACGGGCGTTGGCTTACCCCAACCGATCAAAGGAATCGAAGCCAACGCTCCCCCGATGGCACCGATAATGAAAGATGCTGCCGGAATCAACAGCGTTCCGATAGGGTCTGTGTGCGCAATAGGATTGAGTGTTACGCGCCCTAACATATAGGCTGTGTCGTCGCCAAACTTCCAAGACATCCAGGCATGGGCAGCTTCATGGGCGGATATCGCCAGTAATAAAACCACCATGTAAATCATTAATCGCCCAATTAATTCCGCGCTAAATCCGTCCATTATTAAAAACTCCACGAGAAAAGTAACTTTATTCTAACGGTTTTTTCTGTAAAGTCACGTTATCAATTGGATGCAGTGAAAAAGTCTTGAATATTGTTTTTCACCGCATTTTGTGCAATTCTTTCAACACTTCGGCAAAATCTGAAAGATTCTTCATTTGAAAAACGCTTGGAAAAATGTTTCGACGTATTTTATTTGGCAGCGATATTAATGGAACGGCTTTAGCCACTCTCGGTTTAACTTTATTGCGGATGTTTGCCGGTATTGGTTTAATCACTCACGGACTGAGCAAATTGCCGCCTTCGGAGAAGTTTATCGCAGGCGTAGCACAAATCGGTTTTCCGCTTGCCTCTCTGTTTGCGTGGGCTGCATCCTTGTCGGAATTTGCGGGCGGCGCTTTATTGCTCGTCGGTTTACTAACTCGTCCGGCAGCATTTTTCATTTTGTTTACAATGTGCACGGCAATTTTTGGAGTCCATTTCAAAGCTTCATTTGGTGAAAAAGAACTCGCCCTGCTTTACGGATTTATCGCGCTCGGATTTATGTTGATGGGCGCGGGTGATTGGAGCGTTGACGCGCTGTTGCGCAACAATAAAAGAAGGCGGTAAATTATTGGTTCTTAACATTCAAAACAAGTTTTTCTAAAATTTATATGGAAAACAAACAATCCCCCTTCAATCTTGTTTGCATAGCCAGCGATTTCAAAGGCAATCCATTTATCGAAGCTGCCAAGCGGCGCGGCTGTCACGTAACGCTCGTGACGAAATCAAAGCATGTCGGAGATGCCTGGCTGCGCGATTCGATTGACGAATTTCACACGGTTGGAGACAGTTCAACGTCCGAAGATTATTTGCGAACAGTAGTTTGGCTGGCGCGTCATAGCCGGGTTGACCATGTTGTCGGACTGGACGAGTTTGACGTTCTCCCGGCAGCGCAGACACGGGAATTTTTAGGAATCAATCGCGGATTAAAAACGTCGGAAGCAATGGTTTTCCGCGACAAACTTACTATGCGTTTCGCCGCCCGGCGCGCCGGAATTGCCGAGCCGGATTTCGTACCGCTTTTTAACAGCGAAAATATCGTGAAATTTGCTGAAAGCGTTTCGCCGCCTTGGATTATCAAGCCGCGCACCGAAGTTTCCGCTTTCGGGATTCGTAAAATTTACGACTCGGGCGAACTATGGGCGAATATTACCGAACTCGACTCACGCCAAAAATGGCGTGATCATTCGTCGCAGTTTTTGCTCGAAAAGTTTGTGCCCGGCAAGGTTTTTCACATTGACTCTCTTGTTTGGGATAATGCCCCTCTTTTCTCCGGAGTCAGCAATTACGGAACTCCGCCGCTTAACGTAACTCATCAAGGCGGTGTTTTCACGACCTCTCTGCTCGATTACGATTGCGAGGAACGGCGCGAATTGCTTGAACTAAACAAAAAATTAATTGCAGCTTTTGGAATTAAACAGGGCGTCACCCACGCCGAATTTTTGCAGGCTGATGAAGACGGCAAGTTTTATCTACTCGAGGTTGCCGCCCGCGTCGGCGGCGCGTACATTGCCGATGCTCTCGAAGCCGCAAGCGGCATTAATCTCTGGGCTGAGTGGGCAAACATCGAACTTTGCGATTCAGAAAATCCGTATCAATTACCCGCCACGCACAGTGATTATGCCGGAGTGGTCTTGTCGCTCGCCAATCAACAAGAGCCGGATACAACCGCCTACACCGAAGATGAAATCGTTTATCGCATTAAAAAAGCCAATC
The DNA here is from genome assembly GCA_040005335.1 of Pyrinomonadaceae bacterium. Lineage (GTDB taxonomy): Bacteria > Acidobacteriota > Blastocatellia > Pyrinomonadales > Pyrinomonadaceae > JBBQUS01. The sequence goes on from JBDTZD010000146.1 coordinate 4,195, forward strand.
ATGTCGGCTTTGTGGTGAAATCAAGCGACCGCGACCGCGTGCAAAATTTACTAGCTGAGTATTCCGCCAGATTTATCAAAGATTTCACGATTACTGCTCCTCCGCGCGAACGACACGATTTGTAAATCTTTTTAGCGGACAAGCAATAAAGAAGGGGCGAGAAAATTTTCTCGCCCCTTCTTAGTTTTATAATTGTAAATTTATCGAACAAAAGCGGCTTCGGCAGGCACATCTCCATTTGAACCAAACTGCACTCCGGCAAATCCCTGCGTTGATTGATTCAAATACCACGTTCCTG
>JBDTZD010000360.1:0-15187 GCA_040005335.1 Pyrinomonadaceae bacterium
TTTGTAGCTGGACGGATAATGCGGCGTACTATCATTATCAGTCGAAGCGTTACCAGCGGCAGCAACAAATAAAATACCTTCTTCGCCGGCTTTGCGAATCACGTCTTCGAGCGCGCGTGAATATGCAGTTGAACCCCAACTGGCACTAATCACGCGGATATTGACACCAGCTTTTTTGCGTTCGATGGCATAATTGATAGCCTCAATCGCGTCTTTGGTCGTCCCGAAACCGCCGCGTCCCAGGAATTTGAGCGGCATGATTTGGACGTTCCAATTAATACCTGCAATGCCCTCGCTATTATCGCCTTCGGCGCCAATGATTCCGGCGCAATGTGTTCCGTGGCCGTTTTCATCCATCGGATCACGGGCATTATCACTTGCGTTAAAGCCGTGCTCGTCGGAAATTGTTCCCAGCTCGTTATCTTTGTAGGCAGCTATTGAATCCGGACGAGTCCAGATATTTGCCGTCAGGTCTTGGTGCGTGTAGTCAACTCCTGTGTCAAGCACGGCAACGACAACATCGCTTTTTCCTTTGGTTTTCTCCCAAGCTCTGAGCGCGTCCAAATCGGCTTTTTCTTTACCGTTATTTTGTCCGATGTTTCGCAAAGCCCATTGCACACCAAAAAGCGGGTCGTCCGGCAAATTATCTTTATTGTCTTCGCCTGCTGGAAACGGCGGATTTTGTTCACTCGTTTCAGGGTCAAGCCTAATTTGTAAATTCGGCTCGGCATACTCAACTACATCCCCCAGCCGTTTATATTCTTCGACGACCTGTTGGGCAGAACGTCCGTCCAAATCATCAATCGAAGTTAAACCCGCAACCGATTCGATTTCATCTTCGATGCGGTCGTTTTGCTTAGCGGCAATTTTTTGAATTTCCGAAAGACTAAGATTGCTGCGGAATTTTACTAAAACTTCCGGTTCACGCTCTTCAGCCGAACGCGCCATCGCACAAGCTTTGTTTTGCTGTTTAGGTGCTGGTTTCTCACCGCGCCATTTTTCTGTTGTTTCCCAACGAGAGACTTGTCCGATAATTGCCGCCACTGCGATCAAACTAACGGCTAATGCCAAATGAATCCAAAGATTGTTTCGATTCATAATTTGTTTATTAAATTGGCGGGTCGTCAAAATCTGGCGAATCAAACTCGATTCGCCGGACAAAGCGATCCGGCTACTAGATTAAATGGTTTGTGCCTTCAAACTGAAAAAGACGCAGTTGGTCTGCGTCAGCACGGTATTCATAATTATTACCATTAGCGTTCAACCGAATCTTCCAACCCGAGCTTATCATCTGCGCACTCATTTCATCTTCTTGAGGCGCTCCCAATGACATATCTGGAAAATCTGCGTATTCGATTGAAGCTTCGGAAATTTGGTCCTCCGCGACATTAAGCCGTCTGCTTAAATCAGTTTTGGCGCGGCGAATTGCTTGTGATTTGCTTTGTGTCATTAATTTAATTTCGGTGACAGCAAACGTTATTTTCGCCCCTTGTCACAAATTCGTCAAACGCAAAAGCAGGTTTGTTAACAGAGATCGAAAAATTTTTATCGGCGGGGAGCACATTAACGCTATTTTTTTTAACAAGATAGCTTAATAATTGGCACCTCTGTCGGTATATTTTTTTTACGATATATTCCTGAAATACGGGTACTGCCATCCATCATTTTAAATCGCCGACCAAATGTTGGAGCAGTGCGGTAAATGTTATTGCCGCCGTTTCAGCGCGCAAGATGCGCCCGCCGAGCGTCACGACGGTAAATCCGCTTGCCCGCGCTGCTATAATTTCATCGTCTTCCCAACCGCCTTCCGCTCCGACCACCGCCGTTAACCGTTCTTCGTTTTTGTATAAACTTTGATTCAGGTTTTCGCCCCCGCGTTCGGCGAATAACATTCGTTTGCCGCTGGAATGTTCAAGAAAGTCAGCAAAGTCAGCAGGTATTTTAATTTCCGGGACGACGGCGCGACCGGATTGTTTAGCTGCTTCCAATGCAATACGCTGCCAGCGTTCGAGCTTTTTCTGTCCCTCGCGTTCATCTTTAATTCGCACATCGGCACGAATTGTCACGAGCGGAACGATTCTGGTGACGCCGAGTTCAACGGCTTTTTGAATGACCAGATCAAATTTTTCGCCTTTGAGCAAAGCGACCGCAAGAGTCAAATCGAGCTTTGATTCGGCGGCTGGGGGCTCGGTTTTCTCAACGATCCGCAGTCTCGCGTTTTCGTCTCGGCGTCCGATTGTTTCGATCAGGCAAACAAACTCGTTGCCCGCGCCATCAAAAACGGCGACGGTCGAGCCAACATGCAGGCGCAAAACGTCGCGCAAATGTCTTGATTCTTCAAGACTTAATTGAATTTCGCGGTCGTTGAAATTTTCCGGCGGAGCAAAAAATCTACGCATTTGATTTTTGGATCAGAACTGAAATCCACTCACCGTCTGTTTGAATTTGTGTGTTTTCCATTTGAAGTTTGCCAAGTTCTCGCGCAACCCATTCTTGTTGTTCACGAAGAATTCCCGATAAAATAAGAGTTTTATTAAATTTTTGAGAGAGCTGTGGCAAGAGCGGCACAATCACATCAGCCGTTAAATTTGCCGCAATAAAATCAAACTGCGGAGTATCTTCATCAATCGAGCCTGTATAAAATTTAATTTTTTCGCCAACATTATTAATTTCAGCGTTTTCAATTGCAATTTTGACCGAATCGGCGTCCGTATCGCAAGCAAATATTTTTTGGGCTTTGGGCGTTGGGCTTTGGGCTTTGGACTTTATTTTGGCTGCTGCTATGGCTAAAACGCCCGTTCCAGTGCCGACATCGAAAAAGCTCATTTCCGGTTCGTAATTCTCTTCTATCGCTTGTAAGCAAAGTCTTGTTGTTTCGTGCGTTCCCGTCCCGAACGCCATCCCCGGTTCAATTCGTAAAACGATTTTGTCGCCTCGTTCTGAAAGTTCAAACCAAGATGGCGCAACAATAAATTTGTTGGTTTCGGTCGGTTGCCAATGCTTTTTCCACTCTGCCAGCCAGTCGCGATTTTCAACCTCGTTAATTTCGAGTGAATTTATTGTTTCGGCGGGTAATTCGTAAATTTCGAGGGCGATAGCCAGCCAGCCGTGAATAAATTCTTTGTCTGGTTGCGCGGAAAAATAACCCACGATCCTAATATCTTCTTCGGTTTGCTTTTTGCCCAGTAAATCAAGCTCAGTGCCTTCGGCTCCGGCTTCCAACAAAGCAAACTCAACCGCTTCGATCGCTTGTCTTCTGGTTTTTACCGTGACCGCGAAATAATTTTGATTCATTTAATGGTCTCGAATTCCCAAATCATTAAGCGTTGTCTCGCGGTTGCGCCAATCTTCTTCGACTTTGACGAAAAGCTCCAGATAAATCTTTTTGCCAAGGAGATTGGCAATATCGTGTCTGGCGCGGGTTCCGATTTCTTTGATCCGAGCGCCGCCTTTGCCGATAACGATTGCTTTTTGTGATTTACGTTCGACAAAAATCGCGCAGAAAATTTTAGTCAGATTGGGGTCTGAGTCATCAAACTTTTCGGTCACAACCGCCGTCACATAAGGAATTTCTTCGCCCGTGGTTTCTAAAATTTTTTCCCGCACCATTTCCGAGGCAATCAAACGTAGTGGTTGATCAGTCAACTCGTCTTCATCAAAAATCGGCTCGCCGATTGGGAGATGTTTAACTATCTCTACAAGAAGATTCTCAACCGACTGTCCTTTTAAAGCCGACACGGGAACGACCGCCTGCCAATCATATTCGTTTTTATAATCTTCAATCAGCGGCAGCAGCTCGCTTTTTTCTCGAATCTTGTCAATTTTATTGAGAATTAAAAGAGCAGGTTTTTCCGATTGTTTAACCAAATCCAGCACGAATTTATCACCGTTGCCGGTTGAGACGGACGCGTCACGCATCAGCAGAACTAAATCAACAGAGGCTAATGCGTCATGAACCGCTACCATCATGCGGCGATTGAGTAAGTAACCAGGTTTATGAACGCCGGGCGTGTCAACGAGGATGATTTGACCTGCGGGGCGAGTGATCACGCCTTGGATTCGGTGACGCGTCGTCTGCGGTTTGTTAGAGACAGCAGCGATTTTTTCGCCGACCACGCGATTTAAAAGTGTTGATTTGCCGGCGTTCGGTCTGCCGATAAGGGCAACATGGCCAACCCTAAAATCTGTTTGTTCAACAGTATCATCCGACTTAGGAGTTTGTTCTCTCATCTGACTTTAACTTTCACTTCAGCTTTGCCGCACGGTGATTCGAATGTGATTGTGTAGATTTTGGTAACTTCACTGGTTGAAGAAATTTGAAACAAGCGGCGATTGTTGTTTTGCTCATCGCTTGGCTGAAGAACAACCGTAATGTCGTCGGGACTACTGACCGAAATATTTAATTTTTCCGCATCCGCTGCGTCTCCAAACGAAACCAGCAAAGCTGCCGTGCCGCCGTTTCGCAAAATTGAAAGCTCCGGCTGACTGATTTGCATAACGCAGGCAGCAGACGTTTTCGTTTGGCTTTCAGTTTGACCAATAGCAGATTCGGGTAGTTTGTTTAGAGGCACAATTACCACGCGCGGACGAGAAAGCAGCGAATCGGCTTCGACGTTTTCCGTTGAAGCAGCATTGTTGTTTTTGTTCGCGTTTAACTCGTCTGCCTTCTTTTCGGGCAAAATATTTTCGTTGGAAGCCGTCGGCTCGATGGTTATTTGAGCCGTCGGAGCAGGTTTGACTAACGCGTCATCCGTCTTGGTTTCTCTCAGTTCCGGCACAAGAGCGGGTTCTACGAGCGGCTTAGCTACTGTTTCGGGTTTGGTTCCGGATTTATCTACATCTTTATTTTCCTGGTTGTTTTCTGTTTTATCTTCAACTTTTGCTTCGATTTTTGTTTCCGTGACTACGTTTTCTACGGTTTTTATTTCCGGCGGCAATTGCAGCGACGTTTCAGATTCTGACTTAAGGTCAGGTGTCTGAGCCGTGACGACTTCGGGGATTGGCTTTGTTTCAAATTCTTTTTCAGGATTGGGCTGAGGCACAATTTCCTTTTTAATTTCCGGCGACAAAATTGCTTGTGGTGCGACTTCAGCTTTTATTTCGGGTGTCGGTTCAGGTTTTGTTTCGAGATTTGCCTCAGGCAGGGGTATTTTCTCAACAGTTTGCTCCGGTTTTGTTTCAACGACAGTTTGTGTTTCGGTTTTTAATGTTCCGAGTGATTTCGGCGGCAAAATTTCTGCAATCACATTGGGCAAAGGATTTTTAAATGACGCAGGAGTTATCGGAGTCGGGCGCGGCACGGTTTGCGGTTGATTAATTGTCAAACTAGGCGATGCATTGGTCTGGCTTAGTCTGCTCTCTAAACCGTCGAGCGAACCATTAAGGCGCTGGTAAAGTGATTGGATAATAACTAACCGAGTTTCATTCGGCACATCGGCTTTGTAACTTTTGATATAAGCGTCAAGCGCTTCTTTGGATTTGCCGCCAGCTTCGAGAGCTGAACCCAATTTCCAGTAACTCGAACGCCACCAAGCGCTATTTGCCGGCAGGACGCCGACCGCGCGGCGCAAACGAATAACAGCCTCTTCCGGTTTGTTTTGCTGATACAAACTCCAACCGGCGATTTCTTCGACGCGCCCGCGCATAATTTGACGCAGGATTTCACGCGGCAAATTAGGAATATTGATGATGTTTCCGTTTGTTGCCGCCAGACGGCGCGGATCGTAAAGTTCCTCCGCCAAAACCGCCGCCGTCGCCGCCGGAACGTCCAAAGATTTTTCCAAACCGTTGGTCGCGTTTCGCGTCATTTCCAAAACTTGTTCCAAAGCTATTTTGCGATTCAGCAATTTATCCGCCGCGTAAAGCTCGCGATGAACTCGCATTTCATCTTCGTCAGCAGCAAATGCCTGCGCTGCCTTGAGGAGACCATTTTCATCATTGTTTTGAGCGGAATTTCCATTAGAATTCGCGTCTGCGTCGGCGAGAGCAAACAACTCCTTCAATTTTCGCGCTTCCAATTCATTACTCGCACCTCTCGGCTCGAAAATGCTGGCGCTCCGCTCTCGGGAAAGTAGTTCGATAAAATTTTCGGCTTCGGCCTGTTCGCGTCCCGCCAGTTTTGTTTGAAGCTTGTCGTTTTTGAGCGTAAAACTGCGGTGCAGATCGTCTGCGGCTTCGTCGTAGAGTCCTGCGGCAAAATGCGCGTTAGCAAGCTCATAATCGAGAGTTGGGAATTTGCCGTACTGACGGGCGGTAATTAAGGCGCGTTCCGCTTCGAGCGGTCGTTTTTCTAAAATTAGTCCACGCGCCAGAGCGATTTGCCCCCACACGTAACGCGGCTCGATACTGACTGCGTTTTGTGCGAGCTCGACGGCGCGTCTTCCGTCACCGTTTGTCGCGTACCAATAAGCTGCGCCGGTTTGCAAAATCAAATTTTTCGGATTTTGTTCGAGCGCTGCGACAAGTTCTTTTTCGGCTTCGTCTTTATTGCCCGCATTAAATAAAGTCAAAATTAGCCCGTTGCGGGCAGCTTCGTCAGCAGCGTTCGTTTCTAAAAGCTCACGGTAAAGTTTGAGCGCCTCTTCGGTCTGCCCCAAACCGCGCCAGGCATCCGCCAAATTCCGTTTGGCGACGATGGAAGTTGAATCTAGTTCGAGTGCGCGGGCATAAGCCTGCGAAGCGGCTTCGAGATGAAAAGCGATGCGATGCGTCATTCCGAGCGAGATTTGCGCAGCGGCAGAATCGGGCGCAACCTCGGCGGCGCGCGCGGCCAGGCGTTTGGCATCGTCGGCATTCTCAGTCGAAAGATAAAAATTGACCAACGCTATCAGTCGGGCGGCATTATCTTTAATTTTGGGTTCGATTTCCTGAGCCACTTCAAGAGCAGCAACACGTTCACCACGAACAAACAAACTAAAAGGCAATTTAACGATAAAATCATTAAAAACACCGTCACTCACTGATGGTTCAAACGTACGAGCAGCAGCTTGAAAATGCCCCGCACCATTTACACGGTCGCCGTTGCGGAAATCTGTTTCGCCTACTTCGACCTGTGAAACGATTAACATTTCTGTCGCTTTCACTTTTAATTCCGAGCGAGGGAAATCAGCAATAAACTTGTTCAGTTTTTCAATTCGTTCCGCTATGTCAGTTATGCCTTTCAATTCATTAAAAGCTGCTTGGGCTTTCGCCGCGTCAGCTTTATCGACGTTTTTAGCGAGGGGCTTCTGGATAGCTTTGACGGAAGTTTCCGCATCGTCTAATTTCTCTTTGGAGCTGGCGTTTTTACCGCCATTTCTATTGACGGTTTTGGAGTTAATGCTGGCAGATTTGTCGGAGTTTTTTTCCGCTTGAGGCGGTTGCGCGACAACCGCCTCTGAAACAGACATTAAAGTTAAAAGCAAAATAAAAAGACTTTTCACATTTCGCATAAAAATACTGCTCGAAATTAAATCTTTGTTCGTGTAACAGTGAAAAAGCAATAATAACACTGCTTTGAGCGGAAAAGCTAAACTCTGCTCGTTGCGAGACTTGGAAAAGCCGGAGCGTTGCTTGTATGCTCTATTCACGATGCCGGAACTGGATGAAATGTGGATGGATGCGCTGCGCCAGGCTCAGGAACAAGCAGCGCAGAACGAGCGGAACGATGTTGTTCAATATCTACAACTGCGCGAGGCAAACGATGCGGCGCGGCTCATCGGAATTAGTTGGCTGTTCGCAACTTTTCTGGAAGTAGCGACTGAAGCTAAGCGGCGCGGTTTGAATTTGGCAATCGAAAAAGCGGCGTTACACAAGTTCGGGGTTGGCACAGCGACGATGAAGGGCGAGAAAATTCGCTTAAGTTTGGGCGTTCACGCTCTGACGGTTGAGGCGGGTTTCCCGCGCACTCCGCAAGACGGTTTTATGCGCGGCGGCGGATTGGCGGCGGCTCGCATCACGCATTTCGGAAAGCCCAAAGCCAACACAGATTTGCTCCTCGTTCGCGCTAACTCAAATTCCAAGGATGCTCCCATCTGGTTTACCATTGACGATCAAGATTTCCGGCAGCAATTTTCAACTCTTCATCTCAAAAATCACTTTTCTGTTTTCTTAGGACAAATTTAGTTTTTCAACCATCCGCGGCGCACGACAAACGATTTGGTTAATCGCTCTTCGGGAGCGATTAACGCAGTAACTTTGTTAAACAATTGAATTTATTTTTGCCCCTCGCTTTTTGCTTTTTGCTTTCAGTAAATGGCATGAGCTTTGCTTTCACGCCTGACGGAAACCGCGACAAATCAAATTTCGTCGCTAAACATCATCTCAGGGAGTAGAATTACTATGAACCGCTTAAAAATTTTTGGAACTCTTTTCGCTTTTTCTCTCCTCCTGCTTTTAGGCATACCTTCTTTAGCATCCGCTCAGTACCGTAATGATGACGATCATTATGGAAACAATCGTCGTGACAATAGTGGATATAATCGGCAATTTTTGGTTGACGCTGTTAGACGTGTCGAACGCGACAGCCGGACGTTTCGCCGCGCGCTCGATCGCGAACTTGATCATAGCCGTTACGATAAAACCAACCGCGAAGACCGCATTAACGACGTCACCGAACGTTTTGCTACTGCCACCGATAATCTCAAAGATTCATTTGATAACGGCAACAATATACGGAGCAGTTCGGACGAAGCGAGAACGGTTTTTCAATTAGCCTCTCAAATTGATCGTTTTATGAATCGTAATTCGTTTGGCGGCAATGTTGAAAATCAGTGGTCGGGTATTCGCCGCGACTTGCAAACTATTGCTAACGCATACGGCGAAAACTTTAACGGTGGTTATAACAATCGCCGCAATCGCGATGATAATAACAATCGTCGGACAAACAACCCACGCTGGGGACGCTTCCCGTTTCCTAACTAAAACAGAAGCGATTAAATAACTAACGAAAGGGAAAAGGCTCTGCGGCTTTTTCCCTTTTTTGCGTTTTAACTTATTATTTTCGGCATGATTGGAACTCTTTTTCTAGTCGCCACGCCGATTGGCAACTTGCAGGACATCACGTTACGCGCCATGGAAACGTTGCGCACAGTTAATTTAATTGCCTGCGAGGACACGCGCCAGACGCGCAAACTGCTTAATGCTTACGGTATTTCCAATAAACTGATTAGCTATCACGAGCACAATGAACAAGCCCGCGCCGAAGAATTCCAAAAACTTCTGCTTGACGGCAAGAATATTGCCCTTGTCACCGATGCCGGAACTCCAGGTATCGCCGACCCGGCATTTCGCGCTGTTAGAAGCGCTATTGAAATTAGCGCCAATGTGGTCTCGATTCCGGGCGCCGTCGCTTTCGTTAGTGCGCTCATCATTTCGGGTTTACCGACTGATGCACACTTTTTCGGGGGTTTTCTTCCATCTAAAACTGGCGAGAGAAGAAAACGCCTGCAGGAAGCTTCAAACATTCAGGCAACTTTAATTTTTTACGAATCCCCGCGTCGTTTAAAAGGAAGTTTGAAAGATTGTCTGGAGATTTTAGGTAATCGTCGCGCCGCAGTCGTTCGGGAATTGACTAAGATGTACGAGGAAATCATCCGAGGCGAGCTGCAGGATTTGGCTGAAAAGTTTTTAAACATTGAGCCGCGCGGAGAAATTGTGCTGGTAATTGACCGCGAAGATTTTTTAAATCCAAAATCTAAAATCCAAAATCTAAAATCTTTGTCAGAGCGAGTTAGCGAACTTGAAAACCAAGGTTTTGATAATCGCGCTGCTTTAAAACAAGCCGCTCGCGAATTCGGTTTGGCGCGTTCGGAAGCATATCGTCAAATATTGATGGAAAAAACTCTTAAAAATTAGAACGGGTTTTTACAATCGAATGAGGTCGTTTAAAGTTGGGCTAAACAGCAATTTGCTTTAAAAACTTTCAAACATGAAATTTGCTTATGACAGTTTCAGAAAGTGTCATAAAGCACTCTTTTTTCACTTTTACGGCGAGCTAGAATTTGTTTGTTAATGACATTAGCAAATCTAAATTTCGAGGAAAAGTGAAAATGAAAAAATTATTTCTGTCTTTAGTTTTAACCTTTTTGTATGCAACCATTGGCTTTGCTCAATCTGACGAATACTACAAAGCCGAGGTTTTCGGCGGTTACTCAAATAATCAGGTAGGAGTTGGCTCTTCAGACCAAGACGCTCGCGCTTTTTTTGGAGACAAATTAAGTTTTAATGGTTTTAACGCCTCGGCAGTGGGCAACGTCTCACGGTACATTGGATTAAAATTTGATGTTTCGGGACATTATAAATCGGAAACCATTGATGTTCCGGGAACGCCAATTTCCGCTAAAACCGATTTATCCTTGTACAATTTTTTGGGCGGTGTGCAGATCAAAAACAACTCAAAGACCGGTCGCTTTAAACCGTTTGCTCATGCGCTCGTCGGAGCCGGGCGGTTTAAAGCAAATGTTAGCGGCTCGTTTTGTTCGCAGTCCAATGCGGCATGTTTTAAAGCTTCGGAAACGGGTTTTGCGGCAGCATTCGGCGGTGGTTTGGATATCCGCGTCAGCCGCCGCATCAGCATTCGCGCCGTGCAAATTGATTACAACCCGGTGCGCATTGGTGGTGAAACTAACAATAATATACGCTTTAGCGTCGGAGTTATTTTCCACTAACCTCAAGTTTTTAATTCTTAAAGATAAACTAAAAAGGGAGTGTGGAATCACGCTCCCTTTTAGTTTATCTTTTCATTCGTTCCGCTGGAAGTTGTTTATCAATAACGGGGCGCGCTTTTAAATCCGAGAGTTCCCACATTGTTAGAAATACAGTGCGCGTAACGCGCTGCATTTTATCAAAGTCAATTTTGCTCACTTCATCGCCCGGCCGGTGGTAATCTTCGTGAACGCCGTCAAAGTAAAAAATAATCGGCACGCCTTTCTTCGCATAATTGTAATGGTCTGAACGCCCGTAAAAGTTGTTTGGGTCATTTGGAGCATCATAGCGATAATCAAAAGTTAGTTTCAGATACGAATTGTTAACGGCTTCGCTCAAACTGCCAAGCTGTGCGCTCATCATTTTTGAACCAATCACATAAATTTCGTTGGCACCCGACAATTCTTTGTTAAGCGGATTGGTATCACCCGTTTTTTTGGTGCGCCCGATCATATCAATATTAAGCTGCGTCACAACCTTTTCGAGCGGCACGGTCGGAAAACTGGTGAAATAATCGCTTCCCCACAAACCCTTTTCTTCGCCGCAGTGCCAGACAAACAAAACTGAACGTTTTGGTTTTTTTGGTGCTTTAGAGAGCGCTTCAGCTATCGAAAGAATTGCCGTCGTTCCCGAACCGTCATCATCTGCGCCATTGTTGATTTGGTCGCCTGAGGCGAGCGGATTCATGCCTATATGATCATAATGCGCTCCGAGCGCAACGACTTCGCTTTTGAGCACGGGGTCGCTGCCTTCAATTATTCCAACAACGTTTTGCGTCATAACGGTTTCCGTTTTAGTCGCAACTGTCAGAGATACTTTTTTATTCGCGCTCATTTCAAAAGCCGCGCTGCCGCCAGTGCTCATTCCTGCCTGCAGAGGATTGACAGACTCGCCCGTAAAAAGCGTGTTTGCCACTTTTTGCGAAACAAATATAACGGGGAAAGCAAAATTGTCAGGCGCCGTCGCCGGAGTCAGTTTGTCAACAACAAAACGCCCGCGCGAATAAAAATCTTTGACGGCAGACCATTTTGATTGTGCTCCGTCAGAAGCGATAACAATAATTCCCGCCGCACCTTTTGACCGCGCATATGTTGCCGGATCAGCCCAATCTGTACCTCGCTGTCCAGTCAAATCTTGGCGCGCAGTGCCGTTTGGCAAAGGCGTCAACGTAAATCCCGAAGGCATTCCATTACCGTACAAGACGACGATTTTGCCTTTGATATCCACTCCGGCGAGCGCGTCAATGTTTTTTGATTTGATCAGCCAGCCGTCACCGCCGTAAACGAGCGGTGCTGACAAAGCAGTTTCGCTCATGCCAGCTATTCTTAAAACATCATCGCCCAAATTAAATTTTTGACCATTGATTTCAAGACTTGATTTATCGGCATCAGGAACAGTTCCACGCAAAACTATTTTTTGGAAATAACCGTCATCGCCCGCCGGTTTGACGTTCCAGCGCGAAAGCATTGTGGCAATAAATTTGGCGGTCGTGTTTAGCCCGCGCGATGGCGTGTCGCGTCCTTCCATTTCGTCCGACGCGATAAAACTTAAATAGTCTTTCATTTGCGCGGCAGTGATATTATCGGCCGCGCGGCGTGCTGGAGAATTGACTTTAGTTGTCGTTTGGGAGTTAACAGGCGCGACGAGCCACAACGCTAGAATCAAAGCGAGAATTGTTCTTTTCATGTTTGTTTGATTAAAGATAGAAATTTTGTACAACTTTTACGGAAGATTCGCCCCTTTGGTTTCAACTACGACGATTGAAATTTTTTTGGAGTCAGCGAGGCGAATCATTTCCGCACGATCAAAAATCAGAGTTTTACCAGCCGTCAGACACAGGCAGGATGCGCCGGCTTCGATCATCGCGCTGATTGTTGGAACCCCAACGACGGGAACGTCAAAACGCATATCCTGATTTGGTTTAGCGACTTTGACCACAGTGAGTTTTCCTCGCGCTAAACTTCCGGCACGCCGAATAACTGCATCCGTACCTTCCATTGCCTCAATTGCAACACATGCTTTAGCGCGAACGACGATTGTTTGTCCCAAATCGAGGCGGGCAATTTCATTGGCGATTTTTAAGCCGTATTCGATGTTGCCGCGCTCACGTTCGTCCGGCGAGCGGCGCGTCAAAACACCCGCTGAGGCTAATATGTCTTTGGTAAAATAGGTTGAATCAATAAGTTCAATGCCGTCTTTAGCCAGTTCGTCGGCGATTGCGCCGATCAGCGAATCCGTATTTCTTTGTTTGAGGGTGAGCAGCATTTTGAGCATTCTGAGGTCGGGCAAGGCGCCGGAAAAAATCTGAACATGCTTGACCTGTCCAGCCATAATCGCCCTTGTCACGTTTTCCCCCCGAAAAAACGCGATCATTTTCCCAAGCTGTCCGATGCCGACCCACAAAACTTTGTCGGCAACTTTTTCAATTTCTTGGTCGGTTTCTTCTTTGATAGCGACGACGACAAGTTTTTCCCCTGTGCGCCGCGCACCCTCCACGACAAGAAAAGGAAACTTTCCGTTTCCTGCTATTAATCCGTAATTCATAAAAGTCCGTGGTTTATCATAAACATTTGCACTTAAGTTTTACCAAACGCGACGCGTGGGTTTAGAATCTAACAAATATATTTTGGAGTTTATAATTTATGGAAACGAATACGAGACTCGAAACTGCAACGCTCGGCGCAGGTTGTTTTTGGTGCGTTGAAGCAGTGTTTGATGATTTAAAAGGCGTGGAAGATGTAGTTTCGGGTTATTCAGGTGGACACACCAAAAATCCCACTTATCGCGAAGTTTGTTCGGAAACAACCGGACACGCCGAAGTCGTGCAAGTTAAATTTAATCCAGATGAACTTGATTACGCGGATTTGCTGCGAGTGTTTTTTACGGTTCACGACCCGACGACTTTGAATCGGCAGGGCAACGACATCGGCTCGTCGTATCGTTCGGCAATTTTTTATCATTCGCCTGAACAAAAACAAGCAGCAGAACAGGTAATTCGAGAAATCACTACCGAAGGAATTTACGACAATCCGGTTGTCACCGAACTAGCCGAGGCAACGGAATTTTATCCGGCGGAGGATTATCACCAGGAGTATTTTGCTAATAATGCAGATCAACCCTATTGCGCCGCAGTCGTCGCCCCGAAAGTGAAAAAGTTTCGGCAGAAATTTATTGACAGATTGAAGAACTAGATTGGGTTAAGCGGCAGGTTTGTCCTCTTAATTTCAATAAATTTTTCCACCGTCGAAAAATACCGTTTTTAACGCTTAGAAATCAGAAGGCGTTCGCTGCTTCTTTTTTCGAGTTGCGGCGTTACCTCCATCTCATAACACTCGGGGCAGATGCCGTGACTAAACTTCGTATGTGTATGCTTGGAGAGGTAGCTCTCCATCTGCGACCAGTAGTTTTCGTCGTCGCGCACCTTTTTGCAGTAGGAGCAAATGGGCAGAAACTCTCTCAGCGTTTTAACTTCGGCAAGCGCGTTCTGCAGCTCATTAATTAGTTTTTCCTTTTCCGCCTCGACTTGTTTGCGAACCGTGATGTCCTGAAATGCCCCTTGAATACCGATGATTCTACCCTCGTTATCGCGCATCGCCTCGCCAATCGAGCGTACCCAGATGAGCCGTCCCCTGGCAGTGTACTTCGGCAGTTCAAAGTCGTAGGGAGTGCCGTCCTGCGCGCAAGCCTCCACATAACGGATTACTTGATCCCGATACTCCGGGGGAAAATAGCCGATGCCCTCTTCCAAAGTTGGTTTGTATCCCGGCGGCAAATCATGAATGGCGCAGTTTTCATCTGACCAGATTAGGGTGCGCTCGGGCAATTGGATCGTCCATCCGCCAAGGCGCGCGGCTTTGCCGGCAATCTGCGCAAGCTGGGCTGCGTTCTGTGTGAGTTGATCCCGCGCCTCCTCGGCGAGCTTTCGTTCAGTGATGTCGCGGATATTGCATTGAATAACCTGGCACATCCCTTCCAAATATACATTACTGATAAATTCTACTTCGCGAAGCTTTCCCGCTTTAGTTTCGAGCGGCAAGTCTTTGTAGTGAAGAGAGCCTTTCTCCAGTAACTCTCGAAACGCATCCCGGCTTTCATCCTTGTTCTTAAACAGACCGATCTCCCAAAGTTCTTTACCTAAGATTTCATCCCGTGAGCTGCCGAGCAGCTCAACCATCAATGGATTAGTGTCGGTGATTTTTTGATTAACCGCATCTAGAACAAGTATGCCATCTCGCGCCGATTCAAAAAGCCTTCGGTAGCGCATTTCAGAAGCCAGCAACTCCGCTTGTAACTGCCCGTTTCTGCTCATATTATTGAAATTCATACATTATTTTCTGAACTTCCATTTCAGTCTATTGAGAATTGGTCATGTCTTAATAATCACCATCAAAGATATTGCCGTGGGGCGGCGGATTATTAGCATGACAAAGTCACGGATAGCCAACCATCTTTAGCATAAACTATACATGACATATTTTTCATAAAAGATTATTTATTTGATTTA
>JBDTZD010000400.1:0-15138 GCA_040005335.1 Pyrinomonadaceae bacterium
GGGATATCTTCGTCGGTGGCTCCGCTTCCGCCAGCCTCGAAATCATCAACATCGTCACTACCGCCGCCGCCGCTGGTTCGACCTGAGCTTTTCGAATCTTGGAAATTTTGACGTGGCGGTGCAGCATCAGAGCCGCCCGAATAATCACGACCGCCCCCGCTTTCATCGCTTCGGTTGCCAATAAACTGCATATCTGTCGCATGGACTTCGAGCGAGCTGCGTGTTTTACCGTCCTTATCCGTCCATTCCTCGATCCGAAGGCGTCCTTCGATATAAACAGGACGACCCTTAGTTAAATATTTGGAAGCGTTTTCAGCTTGCTTGTTCCAGAGAGTAATACGAAACCAGGTGGTCGTATCCTGCATCTCACCACTTGCGCCTTTGCGTTTTTCGTTCGTCGCCATGGTAAAACTGCAAACCGGAGTGCCTTGCGGAGTGTAGCGGAGTTCAGGATCTTTACCCAAATTTCCGACAAGAATTATTTTGTTGAATGACATTTGATTTTCTCTTTCGTGTTGAATTTAATGCTTGTGGATGCGATGTTACCCCGCCCGTTTGTTACGGTCAAGTTTTAAGATGCCAGAAGGAGCGGCGAACGATTTGCAATTCTTTTTTATTTGTTTATCTTTTAATTTTATGCGCTATTTTCGGGAGTCAGCTTTAAACTATAAGTTCGCTTTATTTTGTTCAATCAATATCATCAGTAAAACTTTTTTAGCGATTCTCTTTTTATCTATTTTCTCAGGTGTTGTTCTGGCCACTGATGAAAAACCGTCTGAACCGCAATTAAAACTTTGCTGGCAATTTCCCAATTCTGAATTAACCGGAATACTGCCGACAACTCAGAGCGACCATATTTTCCTGACTGCGACGGGCGGCAAATTGTTTGCCCTCAATTTATCTAATGGCGCAACACTCTGGCGCACGGAACTTGGGGGCGAAATTGTCGGTCAAACTCAGGTTAATCAAAATTTGGTTTTTGCGGCTTCGCAGATTTCAGCAACTAATGATAAACCAGCTTTTATAATTATCCGCGCGCTCAGTGCGGAAACGGGCTTGACCGTCTGGCAGGGTGAACTTCCAGCAGCATCACAAATTGCCTTGGCGCTTCATGAGAATTATCTATTAGCAGCAACCGGAGAGTTAAACGGAGTTGATAAAATTTTTGCGCTTTCTGCCCAAACGGGTGAATTACGCTGGACGCAAAAACAAACAGCCCAGCTCTCAACGTCTCTAACGATTGCCCGTGGTTCTCTAGTTTTCGCCACCAACGATAAAATATTGCACGTTTTGAGTATTGCTGACGGACATGAATCTCACCATTTTTCCCTGCCCCATCCAGCAACCGAAAAAATTGTTTTTAATAACGGAGTTTTTCTTTTTGGCGATCAAGCCGGAAATGTTTCGGCGATTCGTGAAACTGACGGCAAAACTTCTTGGGAATTGCGGCTCGGAGGGGCAGCGCAAAATATTTTAACCGTCTCAAACGGAGTGGTTATTTCCTCGCTCGATGATTTTGTTTACTTTCATAATATTTCGAATGGGAGGAGGATTTGGCGAAAACGTCTGGCAAGTCGCCCGGTGGGTGCAGTTTTGCTTTCTAAAGAAGCCGTTTTGCTGGCAGCGACCGGTGAAACTAATTCAGTTGTGCTTAGTCTCAAAAAAGGTAAGCTTTTAAGTCAGATACCCTTAGGCGGAGATAATGTCGCCGTAGCTTCACCATTCGCCGCAAATAGCTTTGTCTTTGTTCCGACATCTCAGGGACTGCTTTCATTTGCGCCGGTTTCAGCTTCCTGTCCAACAAAATAAAAGGACGCGGTACTTAGAGTACCGCGTCCTTTTATAAAATTTGTTTTACAAATTACCCTAATGATGAATTTGGTCAACGTGTTCTTGATTCAAAAGCATTGCATACATTTGGTCTTTAACCGCCAGTTTTTTCTTTTTTAAAGTTGCTTCCTCATTTTGTTCGTCGTCGCTCGGATAATGCAGAGTAGATAACTCGGTCAAACGGGATTCGTATTTTTTGTGTTCGGTTGCCAATTGACGAAAAACCGGATCGGATTTCATCAATTCTTCGCGGATTGAGTTCATGGTTGATGTATCCATTGGCGTAATCGCTCCTTTCAAACTCTTGATGCAGTTAGAGAATTATCTGACGCCGAATTTCAAATAGCTTTGCTGTTGAAAAATTCTTTCGACGTTACGGAAATCTTACAGCAATCTTATTTGTGCTTCAAGTCAAATATTCATTTTTTCGGATTGTTATCCGAAAAAACTAAAGTCATCAAAAGCGCATCCTCAACTGGATTTAGATAGTAGTTTCGGCGTCGCCCAACAACCGTATAATTTTGCCCCAAATAATAATTTCGCGCTTCCAAATTTGATTCCCTAACTTCGAGCCAGCTTTCGGTAAACCCTTTTTTGCAAGTGGTTTGTATCACCTTCTGCAATAGCGCATTGCCAATTCCCTGCCGCCTCAGATCCGGTAGAACTCCAATATTCAAAATCTCGACTAATGGCATTATCAGACGCGCAGAAATAAAACCTAATATCTTTTTTTCCCCTGGTGCAACAAAAATTAAAGCGTTTGGATTTGAAATTTCACCTTCAAAATCAGCTTTGGTCCAACTGCTCAAATGGCACGCTCTTAAAAGAATCATGACCTCGCTCAGATGGATTTCTCTCATCGGTTGAATCTCAAATTTTGACTCGCTTGTATAAGCCGTTTCAATCACTATTTTTTGTTGATAACAATTGCATCGCGTCCGTAAATAATTTGCCACGAGCGACTTTCCAAATTATTTTGCTGGAATAAAATAAGCCCCAGTTTTCCGGCGCAAATTGCTAGGTTTTCCGGTGGCGATTCGACAATCCAGCTGGTTATTTTTTCACTTTCAATAAATTCAAGAATACTCGTGTGAGTTTCGACTGGAGCAACAAATGTTAAATCATTATTTTTTTTTAGTTCGATCAGTAATTGTTCGAGGGTGCCGGTGTTCATCGGTTCAACATTATTATTTTGTCCGCTGCGAAAAATTTGAGCAAAAAACTCATTGCGGCCAGCTGATATCAACGAACAAACCGAACCCGCTGGCGATTGCCGGAAAGCCATGGCTTTGAGCGTCGGAATTCCTCTGACGGGAATTTGCCCGGCAGCGGCTAAGCCTTTGACGATTGCCAAACCTATGCGTAAGCCAGTAAAACTGCCGGGGCCCACGGTTACAGTCAGCAATTCTACCTCATGCAATTTTGCTTCGGCTTGACGCAGCAGTTTTTGGATTTCCCGCAGCAGCCCTTCAGAAGCTGAAAAAGTGTCGTCGCCGCGCCAGCTCTGACAAAGTTTGATTCCGCGAAAAATGGCGAGACTGCAGTCGCGAGTCGCCGTTTCTACGCTTAAAATTAATTTTTCCTTTTCAACTTTCATCAAATCCGCAAACGGCTAAAATAAAAAAAGAGAGTGCTGCGAGTTCTGCGGTTTAGTTCTTATTGATTTTAAAACGGCTGATGTGTTGCGTCCAAAATGAACGATAAAACGAAGAATAAAATCAGCAATTTGAAAGGGCAATCGCGATGAATTGTCAAAAGCTGCTTCGGTCGCAATTGAAGCTGCAATTGGGTTTGGCGAAAAACGCTTTTTCAACTGACTGCGCAGGGATTTCCAGTCACGCGACTGAAAAAAGTTTTCAAGCCTGATTAATTTAACTTGATCCGCCCATTCTTTTTCGAGTGAAGGGATAAACCAATCGGGTAAAACAGTTTCAATTTCATCAGCAAAAGGTGTCTCATCAACAGACAAATTTAAATAATGATGTGCCGCTGCAATTGCGCAAAGTATCCACTGCCGCCTTTTCCTTCCGTTTGAATTTAAGCATCTCTTCCAATCAAAATCGGGCGGGCGATTTGCGACGAGATAATAAATATCCCAAAGTTTTTCCTTGTCAGCCCCGCCGTCGTTGAGCCAATGAATACACGTGACTCGCAAACCGTCTTCGGGTCGCAAAACACGGATTTGGACGTTATGTAATAATGTCAACTGTGAATTTTTTAACAAATCATCCCATGGCAATTTGTCCAGATGTCGCAAACTTTTGTGCAAATCAATCATCTCCGGCGGGAAACCTAATTCGTTGATGATTATCTGAGATTTTTTGTAATCCTCCGGCGGAACGCACAAATCAATGTCAGCCGTTTTCCGCTTTTGGCTGGCTGGGTAAAAACGCTCGGTTGAAAATCCCTTAATTAAAATAGGCTCAATCCTGTTCTCCCGCAGTTTTTGAAACGCCAGAATAATCTGTTGTTGATAAATAATTCCATTGAGGGCTGCTCGGCGAAGCGGGTTGGCGAAAAATGATTGGTGGTTATTGGCTGGAAATTCCATGAAACCCTCAAAATAAAACAGGCGAAAGAGAATAATCTTTCGCCTGCATTAAGAATTTGTCAAGGCTTATACTAATTGAGATCAGCGTTATAATCAGCCTGTAATAATATTAGACCCGCCCGAAAATTATCAAATGCCATTCAGCATCAATTACTTTTAGAATGGTCAAACCATTTCACCTTAACAATGCTGAAATTAGAGTTTATTCCATAAACTCCTGCATTTTTATTAGCTTCCCAATCTATTTTTCTTTGCGCCTTTACTTTCTATCCTTGGAACTGCAACAGGTGCACAAACATTAAGCGAAGTACATATTGATTGGCAGTTTACGGTCGGGGCCGTAGGTGTGCCGCACAAACCTGGAATACTGGCAGGCGTACAGGGAACAGTGCAAGTACCGGCTTGAGCTGACATTGGGTTGAGCAATGAAGTGACAATCGGCAACGCAATAACCGAAGCCAGACCAATTCTTTTAATCACCTCGCGGCGCGAAATGCCAAAAGTTTTAAGCGAAAAATTAGCTTCTTTTTCGATTAAAGCCTCCTTTTCCAGTTGATCCAAAGCGAGCCAAACAAATTCGTCTTTAACAGAGGCATTTAATTCTCTGCCGACAATTTTAGCAATTTCAGCGACATTCGTTTTGCCATCGCAATGTTTCCAGACTAAAGCTGCTGTTTCATTAAGACAGTGGGCTTTATCATTGGCGGCGTCGTAAACTAAAACTTCATCGGGTAATTCTTGGACAATCAGTCCCTCTTTACGAGCTAAGGGTTGTTTAGTATTGTTCATTTTTTCTCCTCAAATAAAAACAATGGTTGAATTTACAATAAAAGCGAGCGTCTGACAAGTTATTTTTTAGTTAACATTCTTGCAGAATCGCGCGGGCAGCCTTTTCAGCCTCGCCGCGTTTGCTTTTGATGATTTTGGCTTGAATGACCACTTTTTGCAAGACCTCAACAGCAAATTGAGGCTGCCTGAGTGAGTTATTCGTATGCCTCAGAATTTCCAAAACACCTTCTCCCGGAGTTAATGTCTGGGGTCTCCAACGCGCTCGGGCTTGATATTCTGTGATCACCACTAGACTAACCGGCAAAGGATTAATGCCTTGGACGCCGCCAAAATGTCCCACGTCATAATCGGTTTGCTCGCCGGTATTCGCCCCCTTCTGCCGCAACGAAAGCGGTTTCGGGTATGGATAAACCAAAGCATTTTGATCAAGGATTGCGAAATCATCCGAATAATAAATGGCGCCGGCTTTGACAAGTTCAGCCGTCAATGTGGTTTTACCTGAAAAACCTTCGCCGGGAATCAGAATTAATCTATCCTGATGGGCAACGACTCCGGCGTGAATAAAAACTCGCTCGGCAGTAAACTGAGAAACGCAGGATTTTAATTGCCCTCGGAGTGCTTCGGAAACCCATTTATTGCCTGGAAAGCGTAATTTTTCAAAGTCGTTTTCGTACAAAATACTTTCGGTTTCACTGATTATTAACTTGAAAAATTTATCAACCGGGCCTTCCTTTAATTCGTTTGAGGAAGGCGGAAGCAAAGCGCGTAGTTCATCAAGCAAGAGACCGGCGGTAGCCAGGATACCGATCTTCACGCCGAAACATTCGAAAGCGAGAGTGGTAGTCCAAATAGTATTATTGCGCTGCTGGATTTCCGCTGATTTATTTTCTAATTCAGGAAGAATCCCAACTTTATTTTCCAATGCTTTCATGCTTAATTCAGCGTCCACAAAAATTAATTATTTGAGCTGTGTTATTCAAATATTTCCTTGTATTTTACAACACTAATATCGTTCCGCTTGAATAAACCCTCAATTCCGGGTTTGTCAATCGCTTTCAGATAAGCATCTCGCGGTTCGACTAAGCCCTTGATGACTAGCTCCACCAAAGAGTCATTTAGGGTAGTCATTCCATGCTGCTTGCCGGTTTGCATTGCCGAAGCTATTTGAAATGTTTTTCCTTCTCGAATCAAATTACTAATGGCAGGAGTGATAATTAAAATTTCGAGAGCGGCAATCCTCCCGCCGCCTATTTTCGGGAGCAAAGTTTGAGCAATTACTCCTTTGAGGGATTCACTCAGCATCACCCGAATTTGCTGCTGCCGGTCGGCGGGAAATTGATCAATAATGCGGTCAACGGTCGAAGGCGCGGTGGTCGTATGAAGCGTGCCAAAAACAAGGTGCCCGGTTTCTGCCGTCTCAATTGCAATCGAGACCGTTTCGAGGTCGCGCATTTCCCCAACCAGTAAAATATCAGGATCTTCGCGCAGGGCGGCGCGCAGGGCGTCTTTAAAACTATCTGTGTGATTATGAACTTCGCGCTGGTTGAGCAGGCATTTTTGATTTTCATGAACAAATTCAATCGGGTCTTCGATTGTGATGATGTGATCAGACCTGTTTTTATTAACATAATCAATCATCGCGCTCAGCGTTGTAGATTTTCCGCTTCCCGTCGGCCCCGTGACAACAACCAAACCTTTGTTTAAATTACATAAATTCAATATCGCTTCGGACAATCCAAGCGTTTCAGCCGTGAGGATATCGGTTGGAATAATCCGGAAGACGCCGCCCATGCCTTTTCTGTCCATAAAAATATTGGCGCGAAAACGTGCCAATCCCGTTATTGAGTAAGCAAAATCGGTATCGTGGCGGCGCTCAAATTCCTCGCGGTTTTTTTCAGGCATGATTGAATACAGCATTTCCCGCGCCATTTCCGCTGTTAGCACTTCTCGCCCCTGCTCAAGAATGGCCATCTTGCCATCTTTACGAATCATCGGCGGCATTGAAACGCTCAAATGCAAGTCAGAAGCGCCTGCTTCGGCCATTTTATAAAAAAGTGCGTCCATTTTTGGAGCACTCAAAACAGACTTGTTTAAAATCGGAGCATCGGAAACAGGTTCGCGTAAATTCTCAACCGGTGTCGGCTTTACCTCGGCGCGAGTCGCAGTTTTTAAGTTTCCATCCGGAGCGTTCATTTTTTGAAGAACGCTTTCTCCGGAATTAACTTCTGAAGCCATCTCCCGCAGCAGCGATGGTAAAGAATCCTCTTCAACAATTATTTCGTCTTCTATTTCTTCCTCTACTTCAGCTTCAGCGTCTGGCAAAGCAGATTTTAAATTGTTTGGCGAATTGAAAAAAGGAGCCGACATTCCTGTTTCGCTTTTTGGGGGAATAATTGTCGGTTCTGTTTTTTCAACAGCGGGCGTTGCAGGCGCAACTGGAACAGATTCTACTTTCGAATGACCATTATTGTTAACGGGCGAATTCGAAGGTGCGAGTTGAGGCCGCTCCTCCGGTCTTGATTCAATTGTTGGAACGCTGATTTTTTTGATCGAGACGTTTAATCCCCCCGTGGATTTGGCAACCGTCACGCTAAACATTCCCAATTCATTAGTATAACGAAAAAAGATTTGCGGCAGATTCGGCAGCCGCAGTTTTTCTTCGAGCGGAATAATAGGAAAAATCAACTGACTGATTATCGCCGCCGTAAAACTTATATCCGCTGCGTCAGTCTTCCCAGCCTCAGAAACAAAGTAAGGTTTAGCATCAGGTTCGATCCTTAGTTCATTAGTATTCGAAGCGGCAAATGTTTTAAGCAGATTTTCTAATTTCATTTTTTTGAAGCAATATTTTGAGGGGTTGGTTTTTGAAACAAAAGCGGAATTTATGTTGAGCGGAATTTATGTTGAAACGAATAAAAACCGTGACAACTTTTTTATTTATAACAAATTTCATTGTGTTTTGTCTCGTAATTTTTAAATTCAAGGTATTTTGTGATTCACTATTGTTATGAGCGAACAAAAGTTTACTAACCGATTGATCAACGAAACTAGTCCTTACTTGCAGCAACACGCGCATAATCCAGTTGAGTGGTATGCCTGGGGGGAAGAAGCGTTTACCAAAGCCAGAGCTGAAGATAAACCGATTCTGCTGAGCGTCGGCTACAGTTCGTGCCATTGGTGTCATGTGATGGAGCATGAATCGTTTGAAAACGAAGAAATTGCGAATTTGATGAATGAAAAATTTATCAACCTCAAAGTTGATAAGGAAGAGCGGCCGGACGTTGATCAGATTTACATGAATTTTATTCAATTAACATCGGGTCATGGCGGGCATCCGATGACTGTTTTCCTAACACCGGAGGGAATCCCGTTTTTCGGCGGAACCTATTTTCCGCCCGTCCGTCGTTATAATATGCCTTCGTTCCCAGAGATTCTGGAATCTGTCTCGGCTGGGTATCGGACGAGACGCGAGGAAATCGAAACATCCGTCGTCGGAATTTTAGGGGAACTGCGACGCATCGGGCTGGCTGAAGCGTCAAATCTGTCGCTCTCAAACGAACAACTGGACTCGGCTTTTCGCGTCATTGCCAAATCTTACGACCGGACGAACGGCGGGTTTGGCGGCGCGCCAAAATTTCCCGCTCCGATGACGCTCGAATTTTGTCTCAAATACTGGGCGCGAACGCGAGATAAAAACGCCCTTGAGATTGTGGCCAACAGTTGCCGTCAAATGGCGATGGGCGGCATTTACGATCAACTCGGCGGCGGATTTCATCGCTACACGGTGGACGCCAATTGGCTGACGCCGCATTTTGAGAAAATGCTCTATGACAACGCGCAACTGGCAAAAATTTATTTGCACGTTTGGCAGGCGACTCAAGATCCTTTTTTCCGACAAATCGCGATTGACACTTTAGAATACATTGCTCGCGAGATGACGGACGAACAAGGCGGTTTTTATTCAGCGACCGACGCTGATTCGGAAGGCGAAGAAGGCAAATTTTTTATCTGGACGCCCGCCGAAATCAAAGAAATTTTGGGCGCAGAAGATGCAAAAATTTTCAATTATCATTTCGATGTTTCTGAAACAGGTAATTTTGAAGCTCATAACATTTTAAATGTCAGGCAATCAAACGCAGAGTCCGCTGAGCAGTTAAATATATCGGTGGAAAAGTTGACGGAAGTTTTGGAGCGCGGCAAAAACTTGTTATACGAAAAAAGAGCGAATCGCGTCCCGCCTTTCCGCGACGAAAAGGTTTTGACCGCTTGGAACGGTTTGATGCTGGCTGCATTTGCCGAAGCTGGTGCGATTTTGGAAAATCCCGAGTTTATTGCAACTGCGACTAAAAACGCCGATTTTGTGTTATCAAACCTGATCGACGAAGATGGATTTCTTCTGCGTTCATGGAAAGACGGAACCGCAAAAATCCGCGCCTTTGTCGAAGATTACGCCAATTATGCAGACGGGTTAATTGAACTTTACCAAGCAACAGGTGAACTGCGCTGGCTGACCGCGGCAAAGAATTTAACAGATCAAATGCTTGCAGAATTTTGGGACGAAGAGGACGGCGGCTTTTTCTTCGCGAGCAAAAGTGCGGAAGAATTAATCATCCGCTCAAAAGATTATTTCGATAACGCCACGCCTTCGGGTAACTCCGTCGCATTGGATGTTTTATTAAAGTTAGCCGTTTTGACTGGGGATGAAAATTATCATGCTCATGCGACAGCACTGTTTCGCTTGATGAACAATTTTATGCGGCGTTATCCGCAGGCTTTTGGACGAGCTTTATCGGCGTTTGATTTTTATCTTAATTCGATTAAAGAAATCGTCGTTATCGGCGCCAATAACCCAGACCGAGCAGCTCTTTTACAAACAGTTTATTCGCGCTACATCTCAAATAAAATAGTTGTGGTTTCTGATGAAAGTGACCATGAAGCTGCTGAAATTGTTCAGCTTTTGCAGGAACGCACGATGATTGACGGACACGCGACTGTCTATCTTTGCGAAAACTTTACCTGTCAACAACCTGTCACAACGGCAGAAGATTTAATGCGTCAGTTGTACGGGGCTGAAACTCAAAGCGATAAATTTGCGTAAAATGAGCAAACTTATCTGATCCGACAAGGAAATTTCTAAAAATATGTCGCGCTTAACAAAAATCAGTTTGGGCGTTGCCGCATGTGCGATGCTGTCTGCCGCCGCGCTGCCCGCGTTTGCCCAAGAATCGAAAATGTTTGATTACCCAAAACCAAAAAAAGCGGAGCAGACGGACGATTATCATGGCGTTAAAGTCTCAGATCCATATCGCTCGCTGGAAGACCCGGATGCGCCCGATTCAAGGGCTTGGATTGATGCTGAAAACAAAATCACCTTTGATTACCTCGCTAAAATCCCGCAACGCGAAGCTCTTAAACAACGGCTCACCAAGCTCTGGAATTACGAAAAATACACCGCGCCCTCAAAACAAGGCGAGTATTATTTCTATTCAAAAAACGATGGTTTACAAAATCAAAGCGTTTTGTATGTTGCTAAATCAATCACCGATTCTGGTAAAGTCCTGCTAGACCCGAACAAACTCTCTGCCGACGGGACAATCGCTCTCGGCGGCATTTCGTTGAGCGATGACGGCAAATTGATGGCTTACGGTCTGGCTTCAGCAGGTTCCGACCGGACGGAATGGCGCGTTAAAAACGTTGAAACCGGCGCAGATTTAACCGATATTTTGACACCTGCGCGACAAGGCGTTTCTTCATTTACCAAAGACGGCAAAGGATTTTTCTATTCGCGTTTCCCGCAGGAAAATACCGGCACTGAAATTCGCGACCAGAGTTTTAATCAAAAACTTTATTTTCACAAATTAGGAACGCCAACAACTGAAGACAGTTTGGTTTACGAACGTCCAGACGACAAAGAATTTTTTGTTAGCGGCGGCGTCACTGACGATGGCCGATATTTGACGATTTATGTTGGCAAAGGGACAAGTCCGAAAAACATGCTTTTCTACAAGGATTTATCCAAACCGGCTTCGTCAATTATGCCAATTGTAGATAAAATTGAAGCTAATTATACGGTCGTCGGCAACATTGGCTCGACTATGTTTATTCAAACTGACAAAGACGCTTCAAGGTCAAAGCTAATGGCTTACAACCTCAAAAACAAAAAATGGCGCGAAATTATTCCTGAAGCGGCAGAAACCTTAAACGGCGTT
Organism: Pyrinomonadaceae bacterium; assembly: GCA_040005335.1. GTDB lineage: Bacteria > Acidobacteriota > Blastocatellia > Pyrinomonadales > Pyrinomonadaceae > JBBQUS01. The sequence goes on from JBDTZD010000400.1 coordinate 11,380, forward strand.
TCTTTTGTGAATAATCAATTTGTCGCCAATTACATGAAAGACGCTTCGACGCAGATTAGAATTTACGACGACAAAGGTAAATTCATTCGCAATGTTGATTTACCCGGGATTGGTTCGGCGGGCGGCTTTGGCGGAAAGCGTGAAGATACGGAAACTTTTTACACATATTCGAGCTTTAACGCCGCGCCAACAATTTATCATTACGATCTCAAAACCGGCAAAAGCGAGATTTTCCGGCAGGCTAAAGTCGCCTTTAATCCCGGTGACTACGAAGTCAAACGAGTTTTTTATCCGAGCAAAGACGGAACTCAAGTGCCAATGTTTATTACCTATAAAAAAGGTTTGAAACTGGACGGCACAAATCCAACGCTGCTTTATTCCTACGGTGGTTTTAATATTCCGATGACTCCCGGTTTTAGCGTTTCAAATCTCGTCTGGATGGAAATGGGCGGCGTTTACGCGCAGCCTTCGATTCGCGGCGGTTCGGAATACGGCGAGTCGTGGCATGAAGCCGGTACAAAACTCAAAAAACAAAACGTTTTTGACGATTTTATTGCCGCTGCCGAATATCTGATCAAGGAAAAATACACCCAGCCTGCCAACCTCGCCATTAGCGGCGGCTCAAATGGCGGTTTGCTCGTCGGGGCGACGCTCAATCAACGACCCGATTTGTTTGGCGCGGCGCTGCCAGCCGTTGGAGTGATGGATATGCTCCGCTTTCCGAAATTTACTATTGGTTGGGCGTGGACTTCGGATTACGGTTCGCCGGATAATGCGGAGGAATTTAAAGCGATTTATGCTTATTCGCCGCTTCATAACATTAAACCCGGAACGAAATATCCGGCAGTGATGGTCACAACTTCAGACCACGACGACCGAGTTGTTCCCGCTCACAGTTTCAAATATACCGCGACGCTCCAGGAAGCAAACGCCAGCAGCCGACCGATTTTAATTCGGATTGAAACAAAAGCAGGTCACGGCGCGGGCAAACCGACAGCCAAAATCATCGAAGAAGCTGCCGACAAATTGGCGTTTTTAGTCAAAGAATTAAACGTTAAAACAGAAAGCCAAAATTAATAGGGAAAAACCGGATAGAGGGGATATTAAAACTAATCCACTCTATCCGGTTTTTCCCTATTAAAATTTCTGTTTAAGTCAGAGAAATTTGGATCGCGACGATTATCGACATAACAATCGCCGCGTAAATTCCGGCCACTAAATCATCAACAACGACGCCAAAACCGCCGGGCAATTCCTGCATCCCGTCAATCGGATACGGCTTTAAAATGTCAAAAAAGCGAAACAGAAGAAAGCCCGCTAAAATCATCCACCAAGCCACGTTGAACGGAATAAACATCAGCGCAATAAATTGTCCCGCAACTTCATCAATCACGACCTGCTGCGGATCTTTCTTATTCATCAACAGTGCTGCTCGACCAGCCGCCCAAATCCCTACCGCGCTAATCAGCAAAACCGCTAGAATATTCAGCTCGATGCGCCACGCTTCGAGCTGATCAGTTCGCCAGCCACTTGCCAAACCAATCTGCAAAACCGCCGCGCCGAAGTAACGCCAAATCAAATAGAGTCCAACTCCAACGAGCGAACCCCAAGTGCCGGGCGCAAGTTTGATATACCCAACACCGCACGTCGCCAAAGTCAAAGCGAGATAATCAAGCGGGCTTTTCTTCGCTTTGATAAATGCTTTTTCTACAACTTGTTGATTTTCAGCAAACTCAGAATCAGTTTGTTGAATTAGCGATGGCGAATTTTCCATATAACAACCGCCAACGAAAGATCGAGAAGCCAATTTGTTGAATTAAATTTTATTTTCAAACAATTCTGCCGAGTAAATCATAATTGTGGGCTTCAGTAATCTGAACGTTGTAAAATGCACCTATTTCTGGTTGGAAATCTTCCGGCGCATCGTTGATAAGAATGTAACCATCAATTTCCTGCGCTTGACCTTCGGTGCGACCTTGCCAAAGCAAATCTGATTCCTGCGAAGTACCTTCAAACAAGACGCGGACTGTTTGTCCAATTTTAGCTTGATTTTTGCGTTTCGATATTTTTGCCTGCTCTTTCATCAAACGCGCTCGACGCTGTTTAGCTGTTTTGGGGTCAACTTTATCCGGTAAATCAAAGGCGGGAGTTCCCTCTTCGTCCGAATAAGTAAAAACGCCGACGTTATCAAACTCGCAGTTGCGAACAAACGCCATTAACTCTTCAAAATCCCCCTCAGTCTCACCGGGAAAACCGACGATAAAAGTCGTCCGAATGATTATTTCAGGAACGCGGGCGCGTACTTTGGTAATCAATCTTTCGAGACTTTCGCGCGTTCCGCCCCTGCGCATCAGTTTTAAAACGTTGCGCGAAGCATGCTGCAAAGGAATATCAAGATATTTGACGGCTTTCGGTTCGTCTCGTAAAACGTCCAAAAATGCGTCGGAAACGTGCGTCGGATATGTGTACATGACGCGCACCCATTCAATTCCGTCTATTTCACAAAGCCCGCGCATAAGGTGGGCGAGGGCGTCCCGCTCTCCTAAATCCTCGCCGTAACGCGAAGAATCCTGAGCGATTAAAACCAATTCTTTGACGCCTTGACGGGCTAAATCCCGCGCTTCTTTTAAGATTGAGCCGAAACGCCGACTTCTAAAACTGCCTCGCATCGCGGGAATCGAGCAAAACGCGCATGGGCGATCGCAGCCTTCGGCGATTTTGACAAATGCGGTGTGGGAATCGGTCGCGCGAAGGCGCGGTGAATCATAATCGTAAATATAAGTGGCGGTTTTATTTCCGATTGGCAAGAGCGGCAGTGCTCTGAAGTTAACTGTCTCGTCAGCGGCGATCAGAATTTCGTTGATTTGATTTGTCCCGATAAAAGCGTCAACTTCGGGTAAATCTCGCATTAAATCATCTCGATAACGTTCGACAAGACAACCGGCGACGACGACGCGAGTTGCTTTGCCCGCGCTTTTGAGCTGAGTCGCTTCTAAAATAGCTTCAATAGATTCTGCCTTTGCAGATTCAATAAACCCGCAGGTATTGACGACAACCGTATCAGCTTCATCGGCGTTGTGCGTGATTTCATAACCTGCCGCCGCCAGCTGTCCCATCATGACCTCGCTGTCAACAAGATTCTTTGGGCATCCTAAACTAACAAATCCAACTTTCTTCATTATAACTAATCAGTTTTATACCTGTTTCTGAAAACTTCTATTAATAAATAAACAACAAAAATTGAAACAACGATTGAATAAATTTGCCTAAAAGCTGATAACTCAAAACCATACATCCAAATATCAAATATTGATGTGTCATCAGCAACGTGATAACGCCTAAAAGACGGAAAATGCACTAAAAACCCTGAAATCAATGCTAGAATCGCCAAGATATCAAGAACACGTTTTTTTAACAAAATAAAAACCGCCGCTAAAAGTAGCAATAACCAAGATAAAAAATATATTATCCATGAACCATCATAAATAAAGCCTGCTTTAATAAATTGAAAAACAAGGAAAGTTTCACGAATCCCCAAAATACCAAATAACAACAGCAATATACTTGGAATTAATCTACTCAAAATTATACTTTTGATTTTATCTTTAATGTCACTCATTGCCTTGAATTAACGACCAAACATTTTTACCCGGAATTCATCGCTATTTGTATAAACTTCAGTTCTCTTGCCGGAAAAAAGGCGTGATTCACGTAAAATCATCGGCAAACCACCGTGTGGCAATTCAGCACCATATGCTT
>JBDTZD010000233.1:0-4454 GCA_040005335.1 Pyrinomonadaceae bacterium
GAAAAGGACTTTGAAAATTGGAAGGATTCAATAATAGTGATTCCGATTACAGAAATCTTAGCACAAGTGAGTTTTTGATTTTACCTGAAAAATAGATTTGTTGAATGAAACAAAATTCAATTACGGTGTACCCAATTGGTCATGGGCGGCATCCTTTTGCTTACTTTCTGGAACTGTTGCGAAAATACGAGATTGAGTTTCTGTGCGATGTTCGCAGCATTGCTCGTTCTCGCTGGGTGCAATTTAACGGAGCGGTTTTATCGGAAAACTTGCTTGAAAATAATATCGGTTACGAGCATTTACCCGAATGCGGCGGTAAAACGATTGCCGCGCAGGAAGATTTATTGGGCGGAATTGAACGCATTCTGGAATTATCTGCTGACGTGCGAACCGTGATTATGTGTTCAGAATCGCAGCCATTGACTAAACACAAAATTCCGCGAGCCAACTGTCACCGCGTCGGGTTGCTTTCTCCGCTTCTGAAAACCAATGGCGCATCTCAAATTATTCATATCCTGCCCAACGCTAATGCAATCAAATTGGATGAAGCAACAGTGCCATCCATCTGGTAAAGACTTGATAAACGTCCGTTTTTTCTGTTTGAAATTAAATTGGAAAAGTGTTCACTTCCGTACCGAATATTTTTTTGCTTTCTGTGAAAATAAAGTGATACGAATTCTTAATTTTTAACAGAAAGGTTGATAAAGCTATGCCTAACGAAACAAATCAAGGGAAAGAAAATAAAACGACAACCGAAAAATCGAGCGGCTCATCTTCAAGCGGAACCGGGGTGGGAATGCAAGTGTCGGGCGAAGAAATTTTTCTCCCGGAAGACAAACAGCCCAAAGTAACCCAAGAATCCGATATGTTCGGAAAACAGGCTTCCGATCAACAAAACACCGCGACTCAACCAAGTCAATCTAACGACCCGGCTCAAGAAGTATCAAAAAAAGTTGGTCAAGTATTGAGCGGTGACACTAAGCCTGTAACGGATGCTTTTAATCAAGCAAAAAACGTTGCCGGAGCAGTTGCCGGTCAAGCTTACGAACAAGCGCAGGAAAAAGCGGGTTCAATCCTGACCGAGCAAAAACAATCTTTGGCTCAAGGCTTGGGAGGCGTGGCTGATAACATCAGAAAGTTTGGCGCGGATTTAGGCGGTGAAAACTCGAATCAAATCACTGCGACAGCGGCAAAATATGGAGATTCCCTAGCCGAACAAATCGAAAATCTTTCCGGTTATCTCGAAAGCGGCGATTTTCGCACATTTGCCCGCGATTTAAAAAGTTTTGCTCGCCGCAATCCGACTGCTTTCGTAATTGGAGCTTTCGGTTTGGGAATACTGGCAGCACGTTTTATTAAATCCAGTCCTGCTCAAGCGCCTGCTCCAACGAGAAGCCGACGTCGTAATTCGTCTGTTTCCGAACAAGGCAGCCGCTCCAATACGAGCGACCAGAACGCAAAACCAATCGGAGACAAACCCAGAACCGGTTCGTCATCATAACAACCGGCGATAACATAGAAGAATAAAAGAGGTGCAACAAAATGGCACAACCAAAACCAACAATTCAGAAAGATGAACGCTCGCTGGGTGATTTATTTTCGGAGCTGGCAACTGACACCAGCACCCTAATTCGGCAGGAAGTCGCGCTGGCACAAGTTGAAATTACGCAAAAAGCTACGCGCGTCGGAACCCAAATCGCGTATCTCGTGGTTGGCGGAGCAATTGCTTTACTGGCGGTGTTATCGCTTCTGGCGGCTTTGATTATCGGGTTGGGACAAATTATCTCAAACGTCGCCGGGGTGCTTCCTTTGACCGGGGCATGGATCTCAGCGTTAATCGTCGGCGTCGTCGTCGGCGGTATCGCGGCATATCTGATCACATCAGCGTTAAGCAAATTACGCGAGACAAATTTAACACCGCAAAAAACAGTTGATTCACTCAAGGAGGATGCACAATGGCTGAAAGATCAAGTGAGTTAGACGAAATTGAAAATCGGGGAACGGACGAGACATCTCAAGAAATCGGATTAGAAATCGGCGCGCCGACGACGTATGCAACGACCGCGATTAACAAAGACTCCGACAACACTACTAAAGATGATTCAACCGCTCTTGCAACGACAGGCGCTACTGAGATTGATCCAAACGCCGAACCCGATGAGATCAAGGCGCAAATTGAGCAAATTCGCACCAACATGAGCGAAACAATCAATGCGATTCAAGACAAACTAAGCGTTTCAAATCTTGTGGAAAGTGCTAAAGATGAAGTAGGCGAACAGATTTCAGGAGCATATGAATCGGCTAAAGATGCTATTTTTGGCGCAACAGCCGGTAAGATGGGGAGTTTAATGGCTAAAATGAGAAAAAATATTGACAATTTTTCGGAAGATTATGGTCCGGCAATTTCAGATGCAGGCCGCATGGCAGTCCAAACGGCTAAGAGCAACCCGATTCCGATTGCTTTAATTGGGATTGGATTGGGAATGTGGTTGATAAACAGCCGGAATAAAAGTCATCGGGTGAAATCATATCGCTATACTGATGATTTTGACGACGAAGCTGATTATGATTATTCGGATACGGAGCTGCAAAATTTTGTTCCGTCAGATCGTCAATCCACTGTGAAAAAAGCTTATAGTAAAGTCAGCGATGTTGCCGGTCAAGCTTCAGAAGCTGTTACTAATGCTGCAAGTACGGCTTATTCCGGCGTTACAAGCGCAGCGAGTTCGGCTTATTCCGGCGTTGGCAGTGTTGCCGAAAAAGCTTACGACCAAGTTGGCAATCTCGGTACTGGTGCGAAGCAGGCTGCAAGCTGGACTCAGGAAACTTATTCTCAACAAATCGAAGAAAATCCCCTGGCGGTTGGCGCAGCTGCTTTCGTAATTGGCGCAATCGTCGGGCTTTCTCTGCCTTCGACTGAGTTCGAGGGTCAATATTTGGGCGAAACAAGAAATAATTTAGTGCAAAAAGCTCAAGACGCTGCAGGCGGTTTGATTTCTCAAGCGCAGCAAGTCGCAGGCGATATTACTAAAACTGTTAAAGAAGAAGTTAAAGCCCAAGGGTTTACAGCTTAATTCAAAAACGAAAACAACGAAAACGCGGATGATCCAATTGAATCATCCGCGTTTTTGTTTTTGCTCAATAATGCGTCTTTGAACTGGCGATGAGAGAACAATAGATGTTGTTGTAACTCCATAAGGAGTAAATTTGTCAATAATTGTCTGCAAATGCTCAACATTTGCGACAGCGACTTTAAAAATAAATGAATCGCCACCCGTTCCGCGATGACATTCTAAAACTTCAGGCGATTCCTGGGCAGTTTTGATAACCTGAGAAAAATCCACTCCGACAATATTCATCCGAATAAACGCTAAAATCGGCAGACCCACTTTGGCAAAATTTATCTCAGCGTGGTATCCGACAATAATCTCAGCTTCTTCCAACCTTTTTATTCTTTCAATCACTGCCGGAGTCGTCAAACCAACACGCCGTCCAAGCTCAGCGTAACTGAGGCGAGCATCAGTTTGCAGCTCACGCAAAATATTCCAACTAATTTTATCCAATACCTTTTCAGAATTTAAAGTCATATTTCAAATATTCTTTAAAATTTAAGCTCAAACCGAAAGAATAACGCAACTAGCTTATTTAGCATCACAGTGATTTAGATTACAATTTGTAATTGCCGAATAACGTTTCTTTTTGGAGCCCAAAATTATGCCGACCGAATCTGCGACCGCGACCGAACCTTTTTTAAAACTTTCTCAGCCAGAAGAAACACCCGAATTTCGAGACCTCGAATTTGCGGAAATTAATCAGCTTCATCTTGATCATCCAGGCGCAAATGATGTGGAATATCGGACTCGGCGTGACTTTATTGCGAGTCTTTCTAAAAAGTTTCGTGAAACCGGCAAGATAACCGATGTTGATTACGATGAACGCGAGCAAAACGTCTGGCGAATCGTTGCAGGAAAGTTAGAGGAACTTCAATCCAAACGCGCGACAAAATCATATCTCGAAGCAAAGCAAAAACTAGGCATTTCTAACCAGCGAATTCCACAGCTTTCGGAAATGAACCGACGGCTCGGAGAATTATCGGGTTTCCGGCTTGCCCCGATTGAAGGACTGGTCGAAACTCGCGGATTCTTAAGCTGGCTTTCGTGGCGGACAATGCTTTGCACGCAGTATATTCGCCATTGGTCGCGACCCGAATATACGCCTGAACCCGACATCGTTCACGAAGCCATCGGTCATATTCCGATGTTAACAAACCGCGATTTCGCCGACTTTTCACAATCTGTGGGACACGGCGCGCGCATCGCAACGGACGAACAATTAGAAGAACTCGGACGGCTTTACTGGTTTACAGTTGAATTCGGTTTGATTGAAGAAGACGGCGACACAAAAGCTTTCGGCGCAGGTTTGCTGTCAAGTTTTGGCGAACTGGAAAACTCTTT
>JBDTZD010000086.1:0-4442 GCA_040005335.1 Pyrinomonadaceae bacterium
AGATGCTCCCGGCGCGATTTGAACGCACGACCTACCGCTTAGGAGGCGGTTGCTCTATCCAACTGAGCTACGGGAGCAGAGGAACATAAAAGACGGCATATCTCTTAACCTTATGTTAGTTATTTTGGTAGTAGGTCTTCAAAATAACCGCTTTTTTCCAGTATCAAAGCCTTTTCCAGTTCCAAATCTACTTTTATTTGAGATAAAACGCAACCAATAAAAAAGGAATGTAGTGTCTTATTTCGAGCGGGAAATTTCCGTGATTGCAGGCTTTGCTGTTAAAAACCTGGCAGCCTTTTTCATGACTTTTACTTTGACCGGTGCGTCTCCGATAAATTCTCCGTCCATGTCAGTCGGACATTCGTCCCCGGACATAATATTGTTCGCTAATTTATGCCTGAAAACCGGTATTACCAAACCGCAGACGCAGTAAATTTTAAATTCCCCGTGTTAACCTAAACCTTCGGCTAACACCTTGTTATAAGAAGCAATCTCGTTTTTAAATTCCTGATCCGACCAACCGCATTCTTCTTTCATTATCTCGGCAACTTTTTGGATAATTTGGTTTTTGTCCGCCGCTCCGTTTAAAACATATGTTAACGAGAGCCTACGCGTCAGCAAATCGTCCAGGTGATAACACTGCGTATTTCGGATGTAATAAATTAATTCTGCCAAGGTTACCTCAAAATCCGGATGGAGAAGCGTGATGTTAGCTGTATTTTCCTCGGCAATGGCAAAAACTTCTCGCGCCTTGGCCGGAAACTTTTCCAAAATAGTTTCGCTAAATTTTACGGGAAATTGTTTTGCTTCTAGCGGGCTGGGCAGAAATGAATTTGAATTGTTATGACTTTCGAGAGGCTTAATTTTTTTAGCCAACTCGTCTATTGAGGCATTTGCCATCGAATGAAAACTAGTTAATTTTCCGCCGGCAATATTTAAGACCGATTCTCCCTCCCACCAGATGCTATATTCACGAGACCGGACGGTGCTTGAGCGGTTGGATTTCATCAATGGTCTGAGACCCGAATAAGTAAAAAGAACATCGCTCCGGCTCAAATTTAATGAAGGCGCAAAGCTTTGCAGCGCCTGGATAAGATATTCAACATCGGCGTCCTCAAACTTGACTTTATCAATACTGTTAAAATACTCGGTGTCCGTGGTGCCGACGATGACGGATTCGTATTCCCACGGAAAGACGTATAACATTCTGCCTTCTCCTGCGCCCGAAGAAACGATAATCGCGGTTTCTGTCGGAAACCTTTTTTTAGCAACAACAATATGGACGCCTTTGCTGGGTGCAGTAAAATTTGTCTGTTTGGAGGTCAGGCGGTTGAGCACTTCGTTTGTCCAAATCCCTGCGGCATTGATGACATATTTCGCCCTAAACTGTCTTTGGCAATTTTCGAGATTATCATGCGCGGTCAGACGACTAATTCCGCCCTCCTCATCTTTTAGTGAAACTACCTCGCAATAATTTACCGCAAATGCCTTTCCCAATTTTTGCGCGTCGTCAATGACTTCATTGCAAAGCCTTGCATCGTCCGTTACAGCGTCGTAATAAATAAAACTTCCCTTTAGTTTTTCTGAATTTAAATAAGGAAATATTTTACAAGTTTCTTCCGAGCCGATAAAACGATATTTTGGTAACCGATTATCCCTGCTGAGGAATTGATAAACTGCCATGTACGCCGAAAATATCAGCTTTGATTTTGTGAAGGGAAAAAGGAACTGGAGAGGTTTGACCAATTGCGGGTATTTCTCTAACAGATAATTCCGCTCTCTCAAACTCTCTTTAACCAATTTAAATTGTCCCTGTTTGAGGTAGCGAATGCCGCCGTGAATCTGCTTTCCCGACTTGCTGCTAGTGCCACTGGCGAAATCGCCCTTTTCCAGCAGCAGACATTTATATCCCCTGCGCGCAGCTTCGTGTAAAATCCCGGCGCCGGTAATGCCGCCGCCAATAATAATCAGGTCAAATGTTTGTTCGGCAAAAGATTGAATATCAACTCGGCGGCGCATGTTTTAATTCCAAAAAATATTTATTGGAGAGCATTGGAGACTAACGGTTTCAAATTAACTTCAGTTTTCATCAAAGAGTTTTCCGGGATTCATAATGTGATTCGGGTCTAAGTGTGTTTTTATGGCTCTTAAAAGTTCTTTTTCCCCTTGGCTGGTCTTTTTCAAGTACCAATGCTGATGATCCCTGCCTATTCCGTGATGATGGCTGACGGCTCCGCCTGCTTTGATGAGAGCGTTCGTGACAGTCGTCTTGTAGCGAGTCCATTGCGACTCTTCATCTCCCTTTTCCTGCGGCGCGAGGATGGTAAAATACAAACAGGCTGCCGATTCATAAACGTGCGAGATGTGACAAAAGATCATCCCTCCGTCTTCGTAAAATCCGCTTTTTTTTAATGAGTCTTTGACCTCGGAATAAAGGATTGACACGTCTTTCCAAAAAGCGATTGTTTCGAACGTGTCAATCATAATTCGATGCTCGATTAACGAATCTCTGAGGTAGGGCAGCGTGAAACGGTGTTCTTCCCAATTGCCCGCAGCGGACGAAGGCAGCAGAAAACCGTTCTTTTTCTTGATAATTTTTTGGGCTGTTTTGGCAATAGCAATGTCTGCGTCGGAGCGGATCGAGAATCGCATCATTAAAACGCAAGGCTCTTTAAAGTCTTTGAAACCGAGGTAAGATTTTGTTAATTTTGAAATCAGCCTTTTCAAACCTTTTGATTCTCCGGATCTCATGGTTGAAAGTAATTTCGTTTCGAGCGCGTCGGAAAGGCGCAAAATACCAGGATGAATTCCGCACTGAATCGTCTCTCGGACAGCCGCAGTTGCTTCGTCAAAAGTTTTGAACAAACCAACAATCCAGAGATGTTTTTGCGGCATCCGCTCAATACGCAAAGTTGCCAGCGTAACGATCCCCAAAGTTCCTTCCGAACCCAGAAACAAACGATAGGTGTCAACTCCGGCGGCGTGACGTGGATAGTTTTGGGTGGCGGCAATGATTGAATTTGGCGTAACTGCCCTGATGCCAAGCACCATATCTTCAATTTTCCCGTACTGACCTGACTCCTGCCCGCCGGAACGAGTGGCAATCCATCCACCTAATGTTGAGTATTCGAATGATTGGGGGAAATGTCCGAGCGTAAAGCCTTTGGCATTTAATTTCTCTTCCAATTCGGGACCGAAAACGCCTGTTTCAAATGTTGCCGTGTGAGAATCTTCATCAATTTCTATCAGGCGATTTAGGCGCTGCAGGTTGACGGAGCAGCTTTTATTTTCATTATTTAGTTCAAAAGCTCCCGTCACATTACTTCCGCCGCCAAAGGGAACGACTTTTATGTGATGAGAGGATGCCTGGGAAAGAATGTGAATAACGTCCGCTTCAGTTTCGGGAAATAAAACGAAATCGGCTAACGGCGGGAATTTGCCAGTCAGGACTCTGATAATATCGTGGTAACTTTTGCCAAATCCGTTGCTAATTCGCTCCTTTTTATCGTTTGAAAATTGATTCAGCGAAAGAGCAGGAAAAGTTTTAGTAAAGTCCGTTTCAGTGAACGATGATTCGGGAACTAACCGGGCGAGATCGGGAGACTGAAAATCATTCACTAATTTCCGGGACCACTTTTCTTCGAGAAAAGTTTGGAATTTTGGATAATCTCTTAGTTGAATCTCACTTTCAGGTTTACCCCACTTCCAAAAATCTTTGAGAAGTTTCGACACTTAATTCTCCTCCGCGGTCTCAGAACCATCCCAAAAGCAGTAGTTTTGACTTGCCAACTGTTCTAAGATTGGTATTTAAGAAGTGAGTGAATTTCGTAGCCCGCGAGTTTAGCGCGTCCGGGCAAAAATTCCAGTTCGACAACAAATGCCAACCCAACGACCGTGGCGCCCAAACCTTCAACCAGATCCACCACGGCTTTGGCAGTTCCGCCCGTTGCCAATAAATCGTCGGCAATCAAAACACGTTGTCCCGCACTCACAGCGTCGGTGTGAATTTCGAGCGTGTCCTCGCCGTATTCGAGCGCGTATGAAATCGCAGTTTTTTCGGCTGGCAGCTTTTTAGGTTTGCGCACCGGGACAAAGCCCGCTCCCAAATGATAAGCGAGCGCCGGAGCAAAAATAAACCCGCGCGCCTCGATACCAATTACCATGTCAATTTGTTTTCCAGTGTATGGCTCAGTCAGCGCGTCAATTGTCTGCCGAAATCCGCTCGCGTCTTTGAGCAGAGTTGTAATATCGTAAAAATTGATGCCGGGTTTAGGAAAATCCGGCACTTCGCGGATCAGACTTTTTAATTGTTCCATTCTGCTAGTGAGCAGTGAACGGTGAGCAGTGAGCAGAAAAAACAGAATTTCAAATCTGCTTACCGCTCACTGCTCACCGCTTTTATCTTTCAATTCTAAATATTGGATAGTTGCGATTCAGTTCAA